>JANPLX010000061.1:0-25593 GCA_031422495.1 Polaromonas sp.
GCGGCTTCTTCGGCATCGCGGTCGTACCAAAGGCAGATCGTGTTCTTCGCGGGAATTGTTGCGGGGGTGGTCATGTTATTTCTCCTAAGTGATTGGTAGAAGATTACTTAAACATCAAGAATCGATTGAAATCCGCCGTAAATAAGGCGCTTGCCATCCATCGGCATTGGGTTCGCATCGGGCTGCATACGAGGGTCTTCCATCACTTTTTTCCAAGCTGAATCGCGCGCTTCGCGGGATGGCCAGATCACCCAAGAAAAGACCACGGTTTCGTCGTCAGTTTTCTTGACAGCCATTGGAAAAGAGGTGACTTTGCCTTCGGGCACATCGTCGCCCCAGCATTCGACCACACGCAATGCGCCGCACTCTTTGAACACAGTCGCAGCCTTGGTAGCGTGTTCGAGATATTTCTGCTTGTTGACCGTAGGCACGGCACAAACAAATCCGTCAACGTAGTTCATGGTTTTCTCCTTTAATTAATTCAAATAAAATGCGAATTTTGGTTTATCTAAAATCGCTGACGCCACAAAAAATCAATTCTTTGCCTCAACATACTTGGCAAAGTTATTCAAAATAGATTGCCAGCCTGAACGTTGTTGTTCGACTGAGTTTTCAGTTTCTGCATCGAATGTTTCACGGATATCGACACCGTTAGCTGTCGTGTTGAACTCGACTGTGGCTGAGCGGTCGCCAAACGAAAACTCTAGCAACTCGTTTGGCACGATTTTGGTATAAGTGCCTGCAAAATCAAAGCCAAAACTGTCGTCTTTTGCTTCCATACGTGAACTGAACTCGCCGCCGACGCGCAAATCGACGGCAGCTTTCGTGGTGTGCCAATCATCAGATGCGGTATTCCACTGCTTGATGTCGCTGGGTGTTGTCCAAGCGCTCCAGACTTTTGCAATTGGCGCTTTAACTGTGGTTTCAATGGTGATTTTCATTTTAAATACTCCTAAGTGATTGATTAATATTAAAAATTGACTTATTTGAAGCTCGTGCTACTTGCTTCCAAATTGTTTGGCGCACGTTTCCCAAACAGCATTTCGACATATCTGCGCAGATGATCGACACTGTCGCTAGCGACCTGAGCCGTTCCCTTGGCTTTTGCCAAAATGAAAGCACCTTGCAGCACTGCTTGTGTATGTAGCGCCAAGCTCTCGGCAGTCCAATCGGCTTGAATGTTGTGCAGTTTCATCGCCTCTGCGATGTCGATCGCAACCGTGGCTGCGTGGCCGCTGATGCTGCGTTCGCAGGCATCACGAATTGCGGGAGCGGTGTCGAATGTTTCTTGTACTATCGTGCCTACTAAGCAGGTGAATTCAGGTAAGGTGCCTTGCAAGATAGCTTTGCGAAAGTCTATGTAGCCCAGCACACGATCTAGCGGATCAGCATGCATGTGATACGGCGCACTCTCGAAAAGCCCATTTGTCATGTCTGACCAATAGTTGGCGGCGCTGATGGCAAGGTCTTCTTTGCCTTTGAAGTGATGAAAAAAGCTGCCTTTGGTCACCCCGGCTGTATTGCAAATATGGTCTACTGTCGTCGCGCTGTAGCCGCGAGTACGGATAACCTGCAGAGCTGCATCTAGCAATTTGGTTTTGGATTGATGGGTTGTAGCGTTCATTTTATTGCATACCGAGTAGTTGGTATGTAATATACCGACTACTCGGTATGCTGTCAACGGGTATTTGTGTAAATTTCTGTAATCTCAAATTCAGTAATCCTGCATACCTAGGCAGGTTTTGAAATTTCCGTCAACGAAATGTTAATCAGCCGCATTTCGTTGCTGTCAGCAGCAAAATTGGCTGTTACTTAGTCACTCCTTTTACGCTGTTGGGGTAGTCACGCCATCGCGGCTAGGATCATCTGGCAGCAGGTCGGGAGTTGGACCTTTGTCAGGATCCACAGGCAGCATGTCGGGCTCGCCATCTGGATCGGGTTGTGTAGGATTTTTGGGCAGAATAATATTGGTCATGGTAGATATCCTAAAGTTAAGGAATACCATCATCCCCAAAAAGCACGGCATACACGGTCAGACTGCATGCTGAAGCGTTGTCAGACAGCGCCGACTTGTGTTTTCTACAGCAGCGTGAAAAATCAATCTTCTTCGTTTTTTCGGTGTATTTTTGCAATTAGCCGGCGTATTTATTGCCTAAGTAGCTATCTAATTTATAGCAAATAATACTTACATCGTTGCCAAATACGCTTCCAGCTTCGCCAAGTGCTGTTTACCGCCCTCAATAGCGCCGGATTTTTTGACCACCTCGTCGCGGAAGGCTTTATTGGGAAAGAGATTGCGCAGGGTTATAAGCGTTCCAATGCCTCTTTCGCTCTTTGTTTCTTGGAGGTCAAAGCTCTGCACAAACCAGACGCTTTTGCCGTCGCCGTGGTCAAACACCAATCTTGACGGGGGCGAGATTTCTTTGAATACGCAGTGGTTGGGGTAGAGGGTACCGTCTGGCCCAATCATGTCGAATGTCCAAGTGCCGCCGACCCTGAAGTCCATGGTCACATTTTCGTTGTTAAAGCCGTCCGGCCCCCACCAGCGGTTTTGGTGCTCGGGGACGGTCATGGCTCGCCAGACCAGTTCTCGGGGATAGGCCACTTCGCGCTGCAGGACGACTTCGCGCTCGCTTTCGGGTGTCATTTCAGCTGTAGTCATAGCAAAACTCCCTTGTTAAATACCTTTTTTCACCATCTCCACAAGCTGATCCAGCGCCGTGCCCCAGCCGCCTTCAAAGCCCATAGCTGCGTGTTTTTGGCAACCCGCTTCGTCGGCATGGATAACCGTCGCTCGGTAGCGGGTGCCGTTCTCGCCATGTGGCGCCAATTCCACCTTGGCGGTGAACATGAATTCGGTGTCATCGCCACAGGGCGCGTTCACAGGCGCGGGGCGGAAACCGGGCAGCATGGCGTTGGTCCAGACGATGCGTTCGTTTTTGACGGTTTCTAGGTAGCAGCCGGTATTTGGGTACTCTTTGCCTTCGGGCGACTGCATGGTGGTGCGGAAGATTCCGCCGGGGCGCACGTCAACTTCGGCGTCAATCGTTTTCCAAGGCAGTGGGCAAAACCACTGTTTCAGCAGCGCTGGCTCGGTCCAAGCGCGCCAAACGAGGTGAGGTGGTACGTCGACGATGCGCTCAAAAGTCAAATCCAATTTGTTGTTGAAGGTCATTGGGGTCGCTATTTTGGTTGTTGTCATTGGTTTTCTCCAGTGGTTTGATGGCGAGTTTTGTGGTTTTGGGTGGTTTTTGAGCTTGTTTTTCGGCTTTAACTGTCTTTTTAGAGTCATTTTTGGCTGTAGCCGGCGTATTTATTGCCTCAACAGCTATATTATTTGTAGCAAATTTACCACTTGTTTCACTAGCCTGCAACTCAACCAAATACGCATCTAGGCGGTCTAAGCGCCCTTCCCACAGCTGTTTGTACTGATCTATCCAATCGACCGCTTGCTTGAGCTGAGCACCGTCTATCTTGCAAGGGCGCAGTTGGGCGTTGCGGGTTTTGGTGAGCAATCCGGCTTTTTCTAGGACTTTGATGTGCTTGGAAACGGCGGGCAAACTCATTTTGAAAGGGAGGGCCAGCTCGTTGACGGAGGCTTCGCCCTGAGACAACCGCGTTAACATCGCTCGTCGCGTCGGGTCAGACAAGGCCGCAAAGGTAGCACTTAAAGCATCGATTTCGGAATTGGAGATGGCTGACATTTGTATTTACTCAATGAGTTAATTAACAATAAGGTTAAATATAAATCAAAGAAAAATAACTGTCAACAGCACAATACCGTTCGCATTGAGCTTGTCTAAATGCTTTAAGGCTTCGACAGGCTCAACCCGAACACAGGTCAGCAGGTTTAAAAAACGTCAAAAACGCGTAAAAAACTAGCAAAACGCGGCTTGCCAGAGGGCGTTAGATCGCGGTAATTGTAGGTGATGGTGCTGCCAATCGCTGGAGGGCGTTTGCGCTGTGCATCACTCAAGCCTGTGCCGAGCTTGAACCGTTGACCGTGAGCGGTTTTGACGTCCAAAGCGCCAGTCACGCCAGCATATTTGCCCTTGCCAGCAATATGACCGACGACAACAGCTTCTGCGTCTTGAACAGGTTTGAGCTTGAGCAGCACATCACTGCGACCAGTTGTAACCAAGCTACTTGCCAAATGTAGCATCAGCCCTTCCCCACCGCTTTGCACCACGTCGTCCAGCTTGGCTTGCAGCGTAGCGCGGTTGGCCATGTTGAATTGCTCTACGACTTGCAGTTGCGGGAACGCCGCTTCTTGCACAATGGCTTTTAAGGTCACTACGCGCTCTGCAAACTTGGCTTTGTCTTGCGGCAACTCAAACACCATGTATTTGACTTGCTGCCACTCAGCATCGACAGGTTTGGCTTTGCGAACCATGCCAGACAGCGTATCAAACTGGCCGCGGCCCAACCAGAGTTCGCCATCAAGCGCCTGCAGTGGTAATTTAGCGGTAAACCAAGCTGGTGCCGCAATGGGTCGGCCACTTCTGAATCGCAACACGTTGCCATCCCACAACGCGCGCACGCCATCCAGCTTTTCACTGATCAAATAGCCCTCAGGGTCGATACCTGCAGGCGCATTTTTCGCCATCAAAATGGTTTCGTTGGTAGGTGCATCTGCTGTGAGAGATGTTTTTGCCGAGGTTTTTGTAGAAGTTTTCGCTGAAGTAATTGAAATCTGCGATAAACCAGCCAGACCCGTGAGAGCAGTCAGCAAGCGTAGGTTAAAAAAGCGTCGGTTAAATGAGTGACTGTTTAGCGTCGAATTCGTTGTCATGTTCCAATGATAAGTGCTATAAATGACTGGCGATTAAGCGATTCACAATTAAGGTGCGACTATGCCAACTAATTCACCCCTTTTTCCACCTATTACATCTGCTTTCAATGCTCATAACACGGCGCTTGAGGTTGTTAAAGGCATCTCCCTAGATGGCAAAAACGCCGTCGTGACCGGTGGTGCCTCAGGTTTGGGCTTAGAAACCTCACGCGCGCTCGTGTCAGCAGGGGCGAATGTAACTGTAGCGGTGCGCAATCTAGAACAAGGCGGGGCAGCAGTTTCTGAATTGCAAAGCTCTTACCCAAACGCCAACGTCAAAGTCATGCATTTGGATTTAGCGGATTTAACATCGGTGGCAAAATTCGCCGTTGATTGGATAGCAACGGGTGCGCAGCTAGACATCTTGATCAACAACGCCGCCATCATGGCCAACCCGTTGACGCGAACCAAGCAAGGCTGGGAGTCACAATTCGCCACCAACCATTTGGGGCATTTCGCGCTGACCACAGCCCTGCTTCCATCGCTTTTGAAAGCCGGTGCCGTCACGGGTGATGCCCGCATTGTTTGCCTCAGCTCGACCGGCCACAAAATCTGCAGCGTTGATTTTGACGATATCCACTTTGAGCGGCGCGAGTACAACAAGTGGAAAGCCTACGGCCAAGCCAAGAGCGCAAACGCCTTGTTTGCGCTGGGTTTACATCTGAAATATGCTGACAAAGGCATCACCGCCAACGCTGTGCACCCAGGCGGCATCATGACGGGTTTACAAAAGTTCCTGCCCATAGAAGAAATGCGAGCCTTGGGCTGGCTCAAAGCGGACGACACACCGCTAGACATCTTCAAAACCCCACCCCAAGGCGCGTCCACCAGTACCTGGGCAGCCACAGCACCACAACTCAAAGGTCGCGGAGGCATGTACCTAGAAGACTGTCACCAAGCCCTCCCCGCGGACCCCACGAATCGCATTTCCGGCTACTCCCCGCACATTGCAGACCCTGAATTGGCGCTTAAATTGTGGGACGTATCGGAGAAGATGCTCGTTAAACAATAAATCCTCAAAAACAATATTAATTCGCTGAAGCTGGCGTATTTATTGACTAAGTTGCTATTATAAATATAGCAAATACAGCAAATACATCGAAATTATTGAAAATAATTTAACGGTAATCGCTTTCTCGCTGATGACGAACCGCCAAAACTGTGACCATCGTGTCGTTTTCGATCTCAAACAAAGCCACATAGCCTGACGCGCCAAATGAAATGACCAGTTCACGCAAAAATGCACTGTTGTTCAAGCTGCCAAGCAGTTGCCCAGTTTGCGCTTTGCGGCAGGTAAAAGGAAAATTTTCGAGCAATTCCATGCTTTTACGAATTGCCCCCAAGGCGCGGCGGGCAGTGGCTAAATCGTGAATCAACAAAAAATCAAACAAACGTTGCAAATCATCTTCAGCCGCCGCTGTGTAGCGAACTTGGTAAGTCACAGTTTGGACTTTTTGAGAGCTAATGCCTCGGCTTTCAGCAACTTTTTCTCTAAAGATTGCATCACACGGTCTGAAGAAAAATACACCTGTGAAGCACTAGCCGCGCCCCGCGACGCCAAACCCCGCGCCACAAATTCGTGCTGCATTTGCCGCTCTGCCACGCTGGCGCGAACAGCTTGCTCAACAAAATTTGACAACGATTCGCCCGCCTGCAAAACGCTCTCAGCAGCGCTACGCAATGCAGGAGCGACACGTAATGAAGGTAAAGTGGCGGTTTTCATGGGCAATTTAGTCGGTGGTTGGTGATGAATCCATTATGCATTGCATTTGCGATGCATGCAAAAAGCTATCTAAATCTCTAACATCTTTAAAAAAATAGGGTTTAGAAATCATTTTTTTTCTATTATCTGCTACGCGGGCGTGTACCGAATAATCGGAATTTATCGACAACGCGTACCAACCACTTTTGTTGCTCAACAGATCATTTGTGCTAAATCGAATAAGGGGATTTGAAAATCCACTTTCGATAAGTTTATTAGGTGGTAGGCCAATCCCGTCTAGTGATGCATTGGCACGAAGCCAAGCTTCAACCGAAGCACTGTAAGCTTGAACCATTTTTGAGTCATTCAGCAGCATAAACCTATTCCTTTGAAAATCTATTACTTAGTATTTCAAAAAAGGTTCTAGGCTGCAAACCCTAGGGGTGTTTTTTGCACGACGCAAAAGATAAATTAGGTCATATCGAGTCTAAATCTTTGATAAATATAATAATTTTCACATGAAGCCATCAAGAAGCAAAGACAAGCCGAATCAAAGCAAACGACAGCGCAGACAGGTAGCCGTAGGTAAATCGGTCGATTCGAACCAGAGCGTCACCGCGCCTTGCTCGCCAGCTGCCCATCAACGACATCATGCCGACAACCGCAATGGGCGTCAGGATTAAATTGAGAATTTAATTTGGCTGTAGCCTTCGTTTTTATTGATATATTAGCTATTAAATTTATAGCTAAATTATGGTTTACCGCTTGCGCAGGAATGACAGTTTAACCAATCAACTCCAAATCACAGACCGCATTGAGATAGAACCCAGCGTCAAGTTGTCGTTGAATGTGCTGATGTCATCTTTGGCATCCACAGCGCCAGCCGTGTACAACAATGGCAAGTAGTGCTCATACGTTGGATGAGCTATCTCGGTTAGTTTGCCGAGTTTTTGAAAATTAGCCAATTCGTCATAGTTGCGGTCGGTGATCAAACCAGCGGTGATAGCGTCAAATTCGACGTTCCAATCGTAAGGTTTGACATTGCCCATCATGCGCAGGTTGTGCACGATGTTGCCGCTGCCCACGATGAGCACGCCTTGGTGCCTCAAATCGCGCAGTTGTTGTCCCAATAAAAGGTGCTCTACAGGGGCGCGGCTGTAGTCCATGCTGAGCTGCATGACGGGAATATTAGCTGCCGGAAACATGGGTTTCAGCACCGACCAAGTGCCGTGGTCCAAGCCCCATTTGTCCATATCGACACCGACAAAGCCTTTGGGAATGGGCGACACCAGCTGTTTGCTCAGCTCTTCAGCCACGGCTGGCGCACCGGGCGCGGGGTATTGCTGCGCGAAAAGCTCTTGCGGGAAGCCGCCAAAATCGTGAATCGTTTTCGGGTTTTGCATGCCGGTGAGCCACCAACCATGCGTCAACCAGTGCGCGGAGATGCACAAAATCAAGCTGGGTGTGGGGTATTTTTTGCCGTCACCAAACTCTAAGCCCAGCGCTTGCCAGCTGCGACGGTAGGCATTGTCTTCAATTGCGTTCATCGGACTGCCATGACCGACAAACATCACAGGCATTTTGGGGGAATTGTTGAGGTTTTTGACCATATAAAGCAGTATTGGGGGATATCCCCTTCTTTTCAAGTGAATTATCAGTTATATTGCACTGCAACATATTTAGGAAGTACGCTTACCATGCTATATCAAATCTACGAAACCCAACGCGCCTTGATGGAGCCGTTTGTTGACTTTGCGAAAGCGACTTCTAAAGTTCTGGGCAACCCCAAATCGCCCTTCGCCCAAAACCCGCTGATGCAGCGCGTCTCTGCTGGCTACGACTTGATGTACCGCTTGGGCAAAGACTATGTGAAGCCCGAGTTTGGCATTCAAACCGTCAAAGTTGGCAATGTTGAAGTCAGTATCAACGAACGCACTGAAATCAACAAGCCGTTTTGCGATTTGATTCGCTTCAAACGCTTCACTGACGATGTGGAAACGCTCACGCACCTCAAAGGCCAGCCTGCGGTGTTGATAGTCGCACCCCTGTCGGGCCATTACTCAACGCTGTTGCGCGACACCGTCAAAACCATGTTGCAAGACCATAAGGTGTACATCACCGACTGGAAAAACGCACGCACCGTGCCTTTGTCAGAAGGTGAATTTCACTTGGACGACTACGTGAACTACGTGCAAGAGTTCATTCGCCACGTGCAATCCAAATACGGCAATTGCCATGTAATGAGTGTGTGCCAGCCAACCGTGCCTGTGTTAGCTGCAGTGTCTTTGATGGCGACACGTGATGAAACCACACCGCTGTCGTTGACCATGATGGGGGGCCCGATTGATGCGCGTTTATCACCCACGGCCGTCAACAATTTGGCGATGAACAAGCCATTCAGCTGGTTTGAAAATAACGTGATCTACAAAGTACCCGCCAACTTCCCTGGCGCAGGACGTCGCGTGTACCCTGGCTTTTTGCAGCACAGCGGCTTTGTCGCGATGAACCCGCAAAACCACCGCAACAGCCATTTTGACTATTTCAATGACTTGATCAAGGGTGATGATTCCAGCGTGGAGTCACACCGTAAGTTTTACGACGAGTACAACGCTGTGCTCGACATGGATGCCGATTACTACTTAGAAACCATCGCCACCGTGTTTCAAGACTTCAAATTGGTCAATGGCACGTGGGATGTGAAAAACGTAGCCGGCAAGCCAGAACGCGTCAAGCCAGCTGACATCAAAACATCAGCTTTGTTAACCGTTGAAGGCGAGTTGGACGATATTTCAGGCTCTGGCCAAACTAAGGCAGCGCATGATTTGTGCAGCGGTATTGCCAAAGCTTCACGTCAACATTTCGAAGCCAAAGGCGCAGGTCACTACGGTATTTTCAGCGGCCGCCGCTGGCGCGAGCAGGTGTACCCAGAGGTGAAAGCGTTTATTTTAGAGCACCATGTCACACCAAAGGCTATTGTTAAAGCAAAAGCGATTGCTAAACCGGCTGCCAAATCTGCTGTTGTATCTGCTGTTATACCTGCAGCTAAGCCAAAAGCAAATGCAAAGGCTAAACTCAAGGCATGAGCCTAGCTGAGAAGATATTCGCCGCCCTGCCCCAAACCCAATGCACACGATGCGAGTATCCTGACTGCCAAGCCTACGCCGACGCTATAGCTAGCGATGGTGCGGCTATCAACCAATGCTCTCCTGGCGGTGCAGAGGGCATTGATCGACTAAGCAAAATTACAGGTCAAACGGCTGCACGTTTAAACCCCGAAAACGGCATTGAAGGCCCACGCAGCGTCGCGTTTATCGACGAAAACTGGTGTATCGGCTGCACGCTGTGTATAGACGTTTGTCCCACAGACGCCATCATAGGCAGCAACAAGCTGATGCACACCGTCATCGAGCAGCATTGCACCGGTTGCGAGCTGTGTTTGCCAGTTTGCCCAGTGGATTGCATTGAGCTAGAAACGGTAACAGGTGATCGCACAGGATGGGCTGCGTGGTCGCAAACAGAGGCAGATCACGCTTTAAAACGCTATACTATTCATAGCGCTAGAGGCAATAAAAACGCCGGCTCATCGCCAATTTTACCTATAGATTTAACTCTGACATCTAAAAAATCAGTGATTGAAGCTGCATTGGCTAAAGCAAGAGCTAAACGAAATTAAAAAACTGTTTTGAAACCTATGTGCGCAATCGCACAGAGAGATATCTGAAATATACGGATTATCTACAGATGCCTCAGTCTCAAGATAATCAGCCTGCCATAACTCCCAGCCCAAACAACCAGTTAATACCAGCCGTAAAGAGCAAGAAAGAGACTGGTCAGAACAGCGCAGATAAAAAAACAATATCACCACGCACTTGGTTCAAGATCGGCGTGACGGCGCTACTAGTGACCTTGCTGGCACTGTATTTGTTACGTAATGTGTTGCTCGGCACACCGACCAAGGTGTACGCCGCCATCAGTGGCGAACTTGTACAAAGCGTTGTAGCCAGTGGCCGGGTGATCTCCCCGCAGCGGGTGACGGTAGCTCTGCAGGGCTCAGGACGGGTACTGCGTGTTGCCGTCGCTGAAGGCCAAGCGGTCGAACTCGGACAGCTGCTGATTGAGTTGGATAACAGCGACAGCCGTGCCAGTCTGGCGCAGGCCAGTGCAGCTGTGGCCCAAGCGCAGGCAAAGTTGCGACAACTTGGAGAACTCAGCCAACCACTGGCCATGCAAACGCTGGCTCAAGCACAGGCTGGTGCAGTACAAGCACGAAAAACACTTAGTCGTAATCGTGATTTGGTTGCCCAAGGCTTTATTAGCCAAGCCGCAGTAGACGACGCACAACGCGCTGTGGATGTAGCTACCAGCCAAGTGGCAAGTGCTCAAGTACAGGTGAAAACCAATGCCGCTGGTGGCAGCGATGTATTACTAGCCGAAGCCGCGTTACGACAAGCGCAGGCGGGGCAACAGTTGGCGCGCGTAAAGCTGGATCAAGGTCAGGTGCTTGCGCCTAGCAGTGGCGTTCTGATTTCACGTAGCGTAGAAGTCGGGGATATAGTGCAGCCAGGAAAAGCGTTAATGGTATTGGCCGCAAGCGGTCAAACGCAAATTCTTATTCAGATTGATGAAAAAAATCTATCGAAAATAACGCTTGATCAAAAAGCCTATGTGTCAGCCGATGCGTTTGCTAGCCAGCGATTTGAAGCGCTGGTTGCCTACATCAACCCCGGCGTGGATGCAACACGCGGATCAGTGGAGGTCAAACTCAATATCCCCAAGCCACCCGCTTACCTGCGCCAAGACATGACCGTTTCAGTTGATATTGAAACGGCACGACGTACGGGAGTTGTGGTGATTCCCACGAACACACTTGAAGACGTGGCGACTGACAAGCCTTGGGTGCTGGTGGTACGCGGCAAACATGCCGTCAAGCAATTTGTCAAACTTGGTTTACGCGGTGATACACGGGTGGAAGTACTCGCCGGTGTCAAGTCGGGTGAAGGCGTAGTGCCGGTGTCCAAAACCGGCGTAAAAGCGGGCCAGCGTGTTCGCGCTACCATGACGGCCGAGCCGCCGCTAAAGGTGCAGACCACTGCCACTGCTGGTCCGCCGCTGCGTTGAAGTCATGAATCCGCTATTACCATTTGAATGGGTTCTGGCAACGCGGTTTTTGCGTGAAGGATTGCTACAAACTCTTTTCATTATTTCAGGCGTGGCGCTTGGTGTGTCGGTAATCGTGTTCATGTCGGCTTTACTCACAGGCTTGCAAGCTAGTATTTTCAACACACTATTGGACTACCAAGCACAAATTGTCATCTCACCGCCAGATGAAGCGCCGCGCAGCTTGAGGAAGGAGCCTGGCACTGAATTTGCCACGACTGTTCAGCCACGCGCACAGCGCGAACGATCATTAGACCAGTGGCAAAAGGTGCGCGACACAACGCTGTCTACACCTGGGGTGTTGGTGGTGACACCCGTGATAGAGGGGGCTGCATTTATCGTCCGTGGTGACGCTAATATTGGCGTGGGCGTGCGCGGCATCGAACCCGAAAGTTATTTGCGTCTGATCGCTCTCAAAGAAAAAATCATTGCAGGCAATGCTGATTTGAGCAGCACTGAGGTTGTCATTGGCAGTGACCTTGCCAAAGATTTAGGCCTCACAATCGGCGACAAATTGACCCTGAAAGCCGCCGTGGGTACACCTACCGTGTTGTTTGTATCGGGCATTTTTGATCTCGGTAATCGAGGTCAAAACTCCGGCGCCGTCTATGTGGCGCTGCGTACCGCACAAAGCCTACTGGGTTTACCTGGTGGGGTCACCCGCTTATGGGTTAAGGTAACAGAGCCGTTTGAGGCTGAGACAACTGCGCAGCAGATTGCCGCTCAACCAGGGATAAAAGTTGAAAGCTGGATTGAAACCAATGCCGAATTCTTTAAAGCGCTGTCAGGTCAAACCATGTCTTTCTTTGTGATTCGCTTGTTTGTCGGCTTGACGGCTGCTCTAGGCATTGCCAGCGTATTGGTGGTCTCTGTAGTGCAAAAATCTAAAGAAATTGGAATTTTGCGAGCCACAGGAACCACACGCGGGCAGATATTGGGGGTGTTTTTACTACAAGGCGCGATTCTGGGCTTGTTAGGCTCACTGTTTGGCTCGGTGATGGGATGGCTTTTTTTAATTGCTTGGCGCGGCTTTGCCGTCAACGATGAAGGTGTTCCGTTCTTTGTACTGGAAGCTGGGCCCAGCCTCTACATGTATGTGGCTGCAGGCGCAACGCTGGTCGGGACACTGTCAGCTCTGTTCCCAGCCCAGCGAGCCGCACGGCTAGACCCAGCGGTGGCTATTCGTGGATAACTTACAAAATGGGGGTCAAACCCTGACCAATGGCTCTCCTACTTTGCGACTTGAGGGAATTCGCAAGTCGTACGGAGAAGGGACCGCACATGTTACCGAAGTACTGCACGGAATTGACCTGACCTTGGCGCGCAGTGAGTTCGCTGCACTGATCGGACCATCCGGTTCGGGCAAAAGCACCCTACTCAACATCATTGGCTTACTTGACAAACCAAGTTCAGGCAAGTTGTTTTTGACTGGGCAAGAAGCTGAAAACCTACCCGACAAAGCACTCACCCGGCTGCGTGGCGATGCGATTGGTTTTGTATTTCAGTTCCACAACTTGCTGCCAGCATTTACGGCTGTCGAAAATGTCATGCTTCCACTACTAGCCATGCGCGGTAAGCCAGACTTAGAGATGCGCAAGCGTGCCGAAGATCTGATCGACAAAGTGGGGCTTACTAAATGGGGCCATCATCTTGCTAACGATTTATCTGGCGGACAGCAGCAGCGCGTAGCTATTGCGCGGGCGCTGGTGATGCAGCCAGCACTGGTGCTGGCGGACGAGCCTACAGGTAACCTGGATACGCAGTCAGCCGACACGATTTTCGACTTGATGCGCAACGTCAGTCAGGTCAGTGGTACTACTTTTTTAATCGTTACCCACGACGCACGCCTAGCAAAACGCTGTGACCGGATTATTGAACTGGTAGATGGCAAGGTTAAATCAGACGAATTCAATGAAGCCACGCACAATGGCAAAAACTGAGCTGCGCAGTAATTGCGTGCGCTAACGCACAGACTATTACAAAAGCCTTCATCAGTATGTGTGGCTTAGAAGATATATATATTTGTGTTTTGAAAGGGAATCGTTATGGCTTCAAAAATGCAAGCTGCCGTCGTCGAGACTTTCGGCAAACCCCTTTTACTTCGGGAGTGGGATATACCATCGCCTGCTCCTGGCCAGATTCTCGTGAAGACAGAAGCATGTGGCGTCTGTCACACCGATCTGCATGCCGCGCGAGGCGACTGGCCGGTCAAACCTACGCCACCCTTCATTCCAGGCCATGAAGGCATTGGCAGAGTGGCGGCAGTCGGTTTTGGTGTGAAATCGGTCAAGGAAGGTGACCGAGTCGGCGTACCATGGCTCTATTCCGCCTGCGGTCACTGCGAGTATTGCTTGTCGGCATGGGAAACTGTTTGCGGCAGTGCACAGTTTGGTGGTTACACCGTCAATGGCGGATTTGCTGAGTATATTTTAGCCAACCCCGACTATGTCGCGCGCATTCCCGATGGGCTTGCTGCGGTTGATGCAGCCCCGATCATTTGTGCTGGAGTCACCACTTACAAAGGAATAAAAGAGTGTAATACCAAGCCCGGCGACTGGATGGTGGTCTCAGGCGCAGGAGGTTTGGGCCATTTGGCCATTCAATACGCTAAAGCGATGGGTCTGCATGTCTGCGCGGTAGACATCGACGACGGCAAGTTGAAGCATGCGAAGTTAATGGGTGCCGATGCAGTTGTCAATGCTAAATCTGACGATCCAGTTGATGCCGTCAAAAAGGCGACTGGTGGAGGTGCTCACGGTGTACTTATCACAGCGCCGTCACTAGCCGCATTCAAACAAGGCGTCGCCATGACCCGTAAGCGCGGTACGTGCGTTTTGACTGGCCTGCCACCTGGTGAGTTTCCGTTCCCCCTGTTTGATGTGGTGCTCAACTGCATCACCGTGCGCGGGTCACTGGTAGGCACACGGCAAGACATGGCCGAAGCGCTGGCATTCGCGGCTGAGGGCAAGGTCAAGGCTGACATAGAGTTGCAACCGCTGTCTGCAATTAATGATGTGCTGGATCGATTAGAGCGTGGTGACGTAGCAGCGCGTGTGGTGCTGGATTTTCCCGACAAATGATTCCAATTTTTAATCACTCAAACTACCAATGGTGTTCGCATCACGATTTGATTGAATTGGTCTGTCGGTACGGTCTCCCTACTTTTGGCCGTTGTGATACGTGCTGTGAACGACAGCTCGTCATAAAGGAAGCATGGCATAACTGCCAGTTTGAGTTTGCGAACCCGCGTTGAGAGATGGCCACCTCCAGCACTCGCGATTCTGCTAGCAGCAAAGGGCCCGCTGACATAGCAAAGGCTTTGGGGGCGGACCTTGAGAAAGGACTATCAGCCCAAGATGCTGCGGTGCGCCTCGCCAAGAACGGGCCTAACGAGCTTCAGTCGGCACCGCCCACGCCAGCTTGGCGGCGGGTTGTGGCGCAGTTTCAAGACCCGCTGATTTACCTGTTGCTAGCCGCGATTGCCGTGGCGCTGGTGGCATGGGGTGTGGAGGGGTGGGAAGGCTGGCCGGTGGATGCGATCGTGATTGCCATCGTCGTCATCCTGAACGGCGCTCTGGGTTACCTGGAAGAGGCCAAGGCGCGGGATGCCGTGGCGGCGTTGGCGCGGATGACAGAAGCCACCTCGGGTGTGATGCGTGACGGGCATCTGATGCGGGTACCCAGCGCACAACTCGTAACGGGCGACCTGCTGATGCTGACCGAGGGCGACAATGTGGGCGCGGATGCGCGACTGATTCAGGTTGCGTCGCTTCGCGTTCAGGAAGCGTCGCTGACTGGCGAAAGCGAAGCGGTACTCAAAGATACAGCTGCACTGCCAACCGCAGCAGCGCTGGGTGACCAGATGAATATGGTTTTCAAGGGCACTGCAGTTGTACAAGGAACCGGCCGCGCGGTGGTTATCGCCACCGGTATGGCTACTGAAATGGGCGCTATTGCCAGCCTGTTGACAGCAACCGCCGAGGAACCCACGCCACTCGAGAAAGAAATCAGACGAATTGGGCGTTTTTTGGGTATCGCGGTGGTCATCATTTCAGTGCTCGTGGTGGGAACGATTCTGCTGATATCAGATATTAAAAGTACAAGTGATGTCGTGACGGTACTTCTGTTTGGCGTGGCGCTGGCCGTTGCGGCGGTGCCCGAAGGGCTGCCTGCCATTTTGTCCGTGGTGTTGGCGCTGGGCGTGCGGCGCATGGCAAAGCGAAAAGCGATTGTCAAGAAGCTGTCGTCGGTAGAGGCGCTGGGCGCCACCACGGTGATCGCCACCGACAAGACTGGCACACTGACAAGAGCCGAGATGACGATTGAGCAGATCGTCACCGCATCGGGCAGCACTCGCGTTACCGGTGTGGGTTATGCGCCCGACGGTCAGGTCGAAGTAGACGGAGCAAAGATGACAGAAGGTACCCTGCTGGCCGAGCAGACTGCGCTGCTGATGTACGGTAGCCTGGCGGGCAACGCCACGTTACGCCAAGTCATTGCTGCCGCGCCAAACGACCCAAGCAACGGTGAGTGGCAAATTCAAGGCGACCCGACGGAGGCGGCTTTTCTGGTGGCTGAGGGCAAGTTGGGCATGACGGAACTGCGCGTCAAACGGTACGCCCGTATCGGTGAAATCGCGTTCACCTCAGTACGCAAGATGATGTCCACCCTGCAGGCCGATCATGACCAGGGCGACGCGGCAATCCTGATCACCAAGGGCGCGCCCGATGTGCTGATGCAGCGGTGTAGCCATATTCAAGTGGGTACACAGACGGTTGCACTGGATGACGTACGCCGAAGCCAGATACTGGCCCAAGTGGATGAGCTGTCTGATGCGGCACTGCGCACGCTGGCAGTCGCGTTTCGCCCATTAGCGCAAGGTGAAGCCCCCAAGGCTGGCGAGGCGTCGGCAGGTGATCTGGAGCCTGACTTAGAGCGCGACCTGATTTGGGTTGGCACCGTCGGCATGATGGACCCGCCCCGCGAAGAGGCCGCCGTTGCCATCCGCGAAGCGCGCCGTGCCGGCATTCGCATCATCATGATCACCGGCGACCACCCGCGCACAGCGGCTCGCATCGCGCTAGATTTGGGCATCAGCGAAGCCAGTCAAACGGTATTGAGTGGGCTGGAGCTGGACGCCCTGGACGACGCTGCGTTCGCAGAGACCGTAAAAAAAACTTCGGTCTATGCACGCGTGTCACCCGCGCACAAACTGCGCATCGTTGCGGCACTTCAAGCGGACGGGCAAGTCGTGGCCATGACAGGCGACGGTGTCAACGATGCGCCCGCGTTGAAGGCCGCGAACATTGGTGTGGCAATGGGAATTACCGGCACTGAGGTTACCAAGGAAGCAGCCAAAATGATTCTGGCGGATGACAACTTTGCCACTATCGTCGATGCCGTGCGCGAGGGGCGCAGCCTGTTTGACAACATCCGCAAGTTTCTGCGCTACCTGCTGTCCTCCAACATGGGCGAGGTATTGACCGTCTTTTTGGGCGTTGTCGGCGCGGGGTTGATCGGCCTCAACAGTCCAACAGCTGGGGTGACCACTGCCTTGGTGCTGCCGCTACTGGCCACACAGATCCTGTGGCTCAACCTGATCACTGATTCGTGGCCCGCATTGGCGATGGGCATGGATCCACCGACTGACGACGTGATGGCACGCAAGCCGCGCCACATGAACGAACGCGTGATTGGTCTGCACATGTGGGCGGGCGTGTTTGAGATTGGATTGGTGATCGCCATCGTGGCGCTGCTGACGATGGACATGTACCTGCCTGGTGGGTTGATCGCTCAGCTGGGCGGAACCGGCGACGTTGCCAACGCCCGCACTGCCGGCTTCACTGTGCTCGTGATGGCTCACTTATTTCAATGTTTCAATGCCCGCTCAGAAACCGCCAGCGCCTTCAAAAATCTATTCGTCAACCCGTGGCTGTGGGGCGCGGTAGCACTTTCTGCAATGCTTCAAGTAGCTGTCATCAACGTACCGTTTCTCAATCTCGCGTTTGGCACCGTACCGCTCACGCTTCATCAATGGTTGACTTGTCTAGGCATGGCCAGCTTGGTGCTGGCGTATAGCGAACTGCGTAAGTTGGTGGTCAATATGTTTGTGGGTTCGGTAGCCCACAAACGCAACACAAAGGTAAATGATGGCTAAAAGAATCCTCTTGATCCAAGGTCACCCCGACGCGAGTGAGCCTCACCTGTGCCACGCCCTGGCATCCAGTTATGCACAGGGCGCGGAAGGTGCAGGCCATGCCGTGAGATACATCAAGCTGGCCGAACTGGATTTCCCCCTGCTGCGCAGCCAGCAAGCATGGCAAAAAGGCAGTATTCCTGACAGCTTGAAGCCCGCTCAGGAAGAAATCGCTTGGGCAGAACACATCGTTTTCTTTTTCCCGCTTTGGCTGGGCGACATGCCCGCGCTGCTGAAAGGTTTTCTAGAGCAGGTAGCACGTCCAGGTTTCGCTTTTACCTATGAGGAAGGCGGCAGCCCGTGGGGAAAAAAAGCCTTAACGGGTCGTTCGGCGCGCGTGGTCGTCACCATGGGCATGCCAGCCTTGGTGTACCGCTGGTACTTTCGCGCGCACAGTGTCAAGTCATTGGAGCGAAACATCCTCGGCTTTGTAGGCATTGCCCCAGTAAACGAAACATTGATTGGATTCACTGGGGACATGAAAGCAGCCGATGCTGCCAAGTGGCTTGCCAAACTCAAGCGCCTTGGGGAGCGGGCAGAGTAAAGATACTGTGTAAATATACAAAGCTAAGGGACAGTCCACATGAAAAAAACAACTTTTTTTAGCGGCCTTGTTGCCATATTGTTAGGCGGGCTCTGGCTGCTCCAGGGACTGGGAATTGTGCATTTGCGGCCAATACTTTGTTTTGCAGATTGCGCGCCTCTTCAAGACCCGTCAACTACGTGGGCCATCATCGGAGGCGTAACGCTGGCGGTCGGCTGTGTTGCCATGTTTTGGTCGATGAAGCGGCACCAGGGTTAGTTCTTCATGATGCCGCCGCTGAAGTGGGTAGCCTCAGGTTTGGCCGTCTTAGCCGTTGTCACTTCGTGGATAGCGTGGCGCTTCGACAGCGACATCAATGCCGCCAATGCCAAGGCAGCGCTTGGCAGCGTGCTGATTGATACCCGCTGCGGCCCGATTGAATACCAAGAAACAGGCACGGGCATTCCATTGCTGATGGTTCACGGCAGCGGTGGTGGGCATGACCAAGGCATAGCGTTTGCTGGTAATCTGGCACAGCACGGTATCCGCGTGATTGCGATGTCACGCTTTGGCTACCTGCGCACACCCATGCCAGCAGATGCGACACCAGCAGCGCAGGCTGATGCGCATGTCTGTCTCCTCGATGCGTTGGGCATAACGCAAGCAGCTGTGGCGGGTGGCTCAGCGGGAGGCCCCTCGGCATTGCAGATGGCAATTCGGCACCCGAATCGTGTCACTGCACTGGTATTGCTGGTACCACTGGCTTACAAGCCCAAGGCACTGGCAGATTCAGCTAAACCATTGGCACCCTGGGCCGAAGCCTTGCTGATGCGGTTGATCGGTTCAGATTTTTTGTTCTGGGCTGGGCTGCACTTGGCCAGAGACCAGGTGATTAAATACGTGTTAGCTACGCCGCCTGAGCAAGTAAGCGTCGCCAGTACGCAAGAACGCGTACGCATCAATGCCGTGCTGGACGGAATACTTTCCGTTTCCGCACGTGCTGCAGGCTTGCGTAGCGACTCTGTTTTGGGCAAAAGTCTTGGCCCCTCGCCGCTCGGTTCAGTTCGCGCTCCAACGCTCATCATCAGCGTGCGAGACGACGGTTTTGGCACTTACGCCAGCTCGGAATACACCGCTGGACAAATCAAGGGTGCGAAATTCGTAGGTTTTGAGCAGGGCGGTCATGTCTGGGTGGGTCATCAAGACGAGGTGCAAGCTGAAATTATGAACTTACTAGTACCGAAAGTACCGAAGGCCAAGCCGTGAAGATGAAGCCGTCGCAACGGAGGGCCACCGGTTCCAGAGATATCCGCAGGACTGCAATGTCCATTCCATTAGGGATGGTTAGCGGACGCAATCGGCTCCTTCGGCTGGGTCTCTTCTTAGCGGTCAGCTTGGGCGTACTGGCGCTGGCGATCTTCGCCGCGCTGCCGATCATGCTGCCTGTGTTTCACTTTCCAAGTCCTGGTGGACCTTACGCGATAGGCACCTTGACCTACCACTGGGTCGATACCGACCGTACAGATGTTTTTAGCACAGATGCAAGAGCCCGCCGCGAGTTGATGGTGCAAATCTGGTATCCCGCCAGCGCAACCGAGTCACCGTCGTCTGCATCTCCAACGCCTCGCGCACCCTACGTGCAAAACGCAAGCGCACTAGCAAAAGCACTCTCAGAGCTCAAAAATTTGCCAACAACCGTATTCGGGCGGTTCAAATACGTCACCACTCACGCCATGCCCAGTGCGCCTGTGGCCGATGCAAAGCGCAACTACCCGGTGCTCATCTTCCTGGAGGGCGCTTTCGGTTTCCGCCAGATGAACACGTTCCAAGTGGAGGCATTGGTCTCGCAGGGCTACATCGTTGCGGCTATCGATCAACCACATACCGCAGCGGTGGTTGTTTTCCCGGATGGACACGCAGTGGGCGCTATGCCGCTCGACCAGATGAAGTCCTTGATCCGCCAAAGCCACAGTCTGGTAGGTATTTCGCCGATGTTGGGCGGTCGTGCGTTTGATAAGGGCATCGTCCCTTAACTTGCCGAAGACGTCAGCTTCACGCTCAATCAACTCGCTACGCTGAATCAGGTCGACCCCAACGCGATCTTGACCGAGCGACTCGACCTGAGGCAAGTTGGCGCCTTTGGCGTCTCATTAGGTGGCATCATCGGCAGTGAAGCCTGCAGGGTCGAACCGCGCTTGCGGGCCTGCCTTTTCATGGACGCTCCCATGCCAGTGGACGTCGTCAAATCCGGTTTGGAACAGCCAGCCCTATGGATCACGCGCGATGCCGATACCATGCGGCTGGAAAGACGGCGGTCAGGCGGCTGGCTAGAGGAGGAAATTAGCGAACACCAGACCAGCATGCAGGCAGCCTTCGCAAAATCGCAGGGGGCAAGCTACTTCGTGCAGGTGCCGGGCATGTTCCACGTCAATCTGACCGACATCCCCTACTGGTCACCGCTCCTGCCTTGGCTGGGTATCACCGGCCCCATTGACGCACAGCGAGCACACAGCATCATCAACGACTACTCGTTGGCATTCTTCAACCAACACCTGTTGGGGCGCGCGGAGGCACTGATGGATACCCCGACAAGTCAATATCCCGAGGTAATTTTTGATGCCCGCAAGCCCTAATCCAATGAGCGCATTGTGCCGCCTCATCCTTTTTTTCCTGCTGGTATTCGTGCTCTCAGCGCCGTTCTGGTTGATAGGCGGCGCGACCGATCTTCAGTTGATGCCGGGGCTCTCAGTGAGTGCACTCGCCGGGTTTGCTCCCATGGCGGCGGCGCTGGTGTTGGTGCACTTCGACAGAAAATCTGCGGGTAAGCTGGCGCTGCTGAAACGATCCATTGATTTCAAGCGCATCAACGACAAGCGCTGGCTGGTGCCCGTACTTCTCCTGATGCCCACGATCAGTCTGGTGGTTTACAGCTTGATGCGCTGGATGGACATGCCGCTGCCCGCTCCCGAGTTGCACGTAGGGCCTGCCGTGCTGATGTTCATCGCCTTCTTCCTGGGTGGTTTGGGCGAAGAGTTGGGCTGGACGGGCTACGCAACCGACCCACTGCAAGATCGCTGGAGTGCATTGCGAGCGAGCCTCCTTCTGGGTGCGGTCGGTGTGATTTGGCACCTTATTCCCCTCCTGCTGAGTCACAGAACATGGGCATGGATTGCGTGGTGGTGTTTGTATGCGTTCGCAGCACGCATCTTGACGGTTTGGCTCTACAACAACACCGGGAAAAGCGTGTTTGCAGCGGCGCTGTTTCACGCCACGCTGAATCTCTCCTGGATGTTGTTTCCGGTGTATGGGTCACATTTCGACATGCGCCTTGCCAGCCTCGTGATGGCTGGAGCAGCCTTGCTAGTCATTGTGGTTTGGGGCCCAAAAACGCTCTCTAGATATGCAGCCAAAGGCACTGAGTACCCATCATAGGAGTTTTGAAGATCATGATGCGCAATGACATAATATCGCCATCATTCCAACTAACGACGCTAGCATGAATCTCAACACCTGGTGGCTTTTCGTCACCGCCACCTTCCTTATCAGCGCTGCGCCTGGGCCGAATATGTTGCTCATCATGAACCAATCTGTCCGCTTCGGCCTGCGCGCCAGCATCTATAGCATGGCTGGTTGTATGACGGCTTTGATGATTATGTTCACCATGTCAGCGCTCGGTTTGGGCGTCATTTTGCAGAATGCGCCGAGGGTGTTTGACGCTTTGCGTTGGATGGGCGCGCTGTATTTGGCGTACTTGGGTTACAAGGTTTGGACGGCACCAGTAACGCCTACAGCCATCGATGTAAATGATAAAATCGAAAATACAAACGTTAAAAATAATAGCACCTTAGGCAATAAATACGCTGGCTATAACGCATTTAACCTCTACAAAACGGGGTTCCTCACCGCTGGCAGCAATCCCAAAGCTTTGCTCTTTGCCGCAGCCTTGTTGCCACAATTTATACAAGCAGATTTGCCACAAGTCCCGCAATTGGCTATTTTGTTAGCAACTTTCAGCGTGTTAGAAATCCTGTGGTATTTCATCTACGCCTTAGGCGGCTTGAGCATGGCGCAGCAGCTGCGCAAACCCAATATCCTGCGCTGGTTCAACCGCGTCACAGGCGGCGCGTTTATTGGGTTTGCAGGTGTGATGGCGGTGATTAAGCAGTAATTTATGCGCCCAAATAAGCGCCAGAAAGTCGCGCAAAAGCGGTCACCACCTCAGGCGGCGCTTGCACCAACTCAATCAATACCCCTTCCCCTGAAATCGGAAATTCATCATTCGCTTTCGGGTGTAAAAATGTGATATCAAACCCCGCAGCGCCGCGTCGAATCCCACCAGGTGCAAAGCGCACGCCTTTGGCAGTCAGCCACTCAACCGCTGCAGGCAAATCATCAATCCACAAGCCCACATGGTTCAGTGGCGTGGCATGAACGGCTGGCTTTTTGCCCGGGTCAATCGGCTGCATCAAATCAACCTCCACCTTAAACGGTCCGCGGCCGATGGCGCAAATGTCTTCATTCACGTTTTCGCGTTCTGAAACATAGTTACCAGTTATCTCCAAGCCCAGCATATCTACCCACAGGGTTTTGAGCTTGTCTTTGCTGGGTGCGCCTATGGCGATTTGTTGGATACCTAGGACTTTGAAGGGGCGGTTTGAGGTGCTGGTCATACTTTTGAAAATTGAAATATTAAATTAGCTTAGATCGGATAATGGCATCGAGAGCTGCTTCAAACTCTGCCCTTGCTCGCCAAGCAGCGAAAGCGACAGATTTCGAGTTACCCAATCAATGTCGATTTGTGCAAAGTGGTTTTGTGTAACGAGTTCGCCCAAGCGGTTCGGGCCAGCTTCTTTGGCTGATGCCCAGGCTTGCGTAATGCCGCTGGAGGTGAGCTCGTAGAGCGGATAGGTTGTAGAGGAATCTGCTGCTTGAAGCTTGTACATCGCGCCAATATGGCGGTCGCCGGATAGGAAGACCACACCTTTCGCACGGGTGCTGCGAATCAGGCTCATCATTTTGACTTGCTCAGCAGGGAAATTACCCCAACATTCCCAGCCATGGCCTTCCACAATGACTTGCACGCCTGAGACGATCAAGCGCACATCTGCGGGTTGCAACAATTGCTGTTCTAGCCACTGCCATTGCGCTGCACCCAACATGGTTTTAGTGGGGTCAGCGTCTGGCAAGTAGCGTTCTTTGCCTGGGGCGTTGCGCACATCAGTTGGTTTGAGCGCTGAACGAAACGAGCGGCCATCTAGCAAGATGATTTGAACTTGTTTGCCTTTATTTCCGAAAATCGTGCTGTTGTACAAACCGTCGCGGCTGCGGCGCGGGTCGGTAGCTTCTATGTTCCAAAACTTCAAAAATTCGACTTTGGAGGCATGTTTATGTGCAAAGTCAGCGCCACCATCGTTCAAGCCGTAATCATGGTCATCCCAAACGACTTGAAACGGCGTTGTACTGCGCAATTGCGCAAAGCCAGCGTTTTGAGCTAACTGTGCGTAGGCGCTTTGTAGCCTCTCTAAACGCCAAGGCTGATCGCTGGCATAAACGTTGTCGCCGCCGAAAATGAACAAGTCTGGCTTGGAGGCATTGATGGCGCTCCAAATGGGTTGCGGTTTGTTTTGGTCGCTGCAGGAACCGAAGGCGATACGGCTCAGCGTTTTTGCAGTGATTGTCTTAGATGGTGCAGAACTAAAAGGTAACGCACAACCGTTGAGCGTCGCAACGGCAATGCCAGCGCCTGCCCCAAGCAGTCTGCGTCTATACACGCCTTCTGCCAACCAAGTAGTTCACGCCGCTAGGCACGGCGCTTTCCAGATGTGGCGTATTGGCCGCTAAGCGAAATGTATCGCCAGCTTTATAGATTGCCGCCACGCCGTTAACCGTGAGTGTGATCTCGCCCTGCAAAATTAGTGCGTAGGCATCAAAAGCATGCGAGTGCTCACCCATTTGGTAGCCAACTTCTTTGCTGATATTGACGATTTCCGGGTAGTTTTCAGCTTTTAGGGCGGCTTCAAATGATTGCTGTGTCATGGTTGGCATGGTTTGTCCTATAACTTTGAGCATTAAGGTTTGGGGAAGTCAAATTTTATACAACGTGTATGACAATTTAGGATAATTTAAGCAAATTCTACAATCACCTGATCCACCACCAACGACTCGCCCTTCACCGCCGTGATCTTGCTCACCACGCCATCCGCAGCCGCGAACAGCACGTTTTCCATTTTCATGGCTTCAATCACGGCCACACGCTCTCCCGCCTGCACTTTTTGACCAACTTGCACGGCCACGTCAACCAATAAACCGGGCATGGGCGATAGCACAAAGCGGCTCATGTCGGGCGCTGCTTTGTGCGGCATGAGTTTGTGCAGCTCGGCCATGCGGGGCGAGACCACCATGGCGTCAATTTTGGTACCGTTGTGTTGGACGCGCAGGGCTAGCGGGTTTTTCATCGCTGCGTTGTTTGCGCCGCGTTCGACCTGCGCAGTGAACGGTTTACCGTTGACAGTGCCATTAATACCGATGTCATTCAATCGTGAGGTGCTGCTTATTTTGTAGCTGTTCTTACCCACAATGACTTGCGCAGAACCTGTTTCACCGACAAACTCGTTCACATGAACGGGTGCGTAGACGTGCTCGCCGCCCATACCTAGCGTGATGACGGTGTAGTCGCTACCCGCCTGCACGCTGTAGCCCGGCAACTGGCCGGTGATGCCAGCCGCGCGTTCACGCGACTTACGGCGAACGAAGGCTGCCAAGGCAACTAAAAAATCAGGATCCGCGTGCGGCACGTCTTCGGCTTTGAAGCCTTGGCCATAGTTTTCAGCGATGAAACCGGTGTTGAAGTCGCCTGCCACAAACTTGGGGTGTGCCAGCAAGGCCGCCTGAAACGGGATATTGCTGCTGACACCGCGGATTACAAAGCCGTTCAACGCTTCGCGCATCTTGGCAATCGCGTCCAAGCGGTCTTTGCCGTGGACGATGAGTTTGGCGATCATCGAGTCGTAAAACATCGGAATCTCGCCACCGTCCTGCACGCCGGTATCAACGCGAATACCAAAGAGATCCCCAGCCCGTTCGCCAGCACCGCCCCGTTCGCCCTGAGGTATCGAAGGGCTTGACAGAGGCTTCGATACCTCAGCCCGAACGGAGGTCAAATCAGGGTGAACGGTGGTTTGCGC
>JANPLX010000062.1:0-8985 GCA_031422495.1 Polaromonas sp.
CTCGGGCGACTTCAAGCCATAAACGATCGCCGTCAAGGCGCCGGCTGCGATCACAAAACCAAAAACTGGCAGTAACACCCAACTGCCTATGTCATCCACACCAAACGCCTTCAAACGGTATAAGCCATGTATACCCAAAAGGGTAGGGATGGGTAGCAACCACCCCAATAAATCACCCCAACCGTAGAGGTAAAAGCGATGCAACCCGAAGGGACCACCAACGAACGCAAGCCAAGCTGCTATTGTTTTATTTTTCATAGTTTGTTACGCTGCTATTGGCGGGGTTGAATCTGCCCTGCCCAGGGCTTTGTCCATCATCACCACATCTAACCATTTGTCAAACTTCCAGCCACAAGATTTCAGCACACCAACGGGTTGAAAACCTGCAGCTTTATGCACGGCGATAGATCCCGCATTGGCGGAATCGCCAATGACAGCGATCAATTTGCGCACGCCCGCGCGCTGCGCTTGGGCTATCAATTCCGCTAAAAGCGTGCGTCCAATTCCTTTGCCTGCCGCTTCTGGGCTCAAATAAATCGAATCTTCGGCAGAAAATCGGTAGGCTGGTCGTGGTTTGAACCAATTGCAGTACGCATAGCCGACGACTTGGTCATTCTGCACAGCTACCAACCACGGCAAACCTTTGGACAAAACGTCGGCGCGACGACCGCGCATTTCGTCAGCGCTAGGCGGATCAACCTCAAAAGTGCCAGTCCCTGTGCACACATGGTGGCTGTAAATGGCGGTAATAGCGAGTAAATCAGCGTCGGTGCTGGGGCGAATAATCAACATAAATGGGCAAATAGTGAAAAATAATGAGCGAAGCAGGCAAGTAAGATGACGAAAGTACCCGTCAAGCACCGTAAAAAGCTATAATCAAAGGCTTTTCAGCGTGTTTCTAGCCGGGTGGTTATGTAACGTGTCTCAACGCTGAGATTACATGAAATTAATGGGTTTCAAGATTTATCAGGGAATAAAGGGTATTTATTTATCCCTTATGCTCCAAATTTTGCAGCTCTTCTGAAGGAACTATTATGGTCGTCATTCGACTTTCTCGCGGCGGCGCTAAAGCGCGTCCTTTTTTCAACATCGTTGTCGCTGACAAACGCACCCGTCGTGATGGCCGTTTCATCGAGCGCGTTGGTTTTTACAACCCTAGCGCTACTGGTGGCGAAGAAAGCATCCGCGTCGCTCAAGACCGCGTGACTTACTGGAAAAGCGTTGGCGCACAAGCGTCTCCAACCGTTGAGCGTTTGTTTGCTCAGCACGCTAAAAAAGCAGCCATCGCAGCTGTTTAATCAACAACTTAGTTGTTGATTAAATGTTGGTTAGGTTCAGGGCTTATCACGCAAATATCGTATGTTGCAAGGCCTTGAACCGGTAGATTTACCAGCAGATGCCATCCAAGTTGGGCGAATAGCCGATGCTTGGGGGCTTAAAGGCTGGTTCAAAGTTTTACCTCATAGCGCCAACCCTGAGGCGCTTTTTTCTTCCAAACGCTGGTATTTGCAACCCACCGAACGCGGCAAGCCCGCCTTTGCTGGTACGCAGCTGATGCGCATTCGCGAAGCCAAAGTGCATTCCGACACCATCGTCGCCGTTGCCCACGAGATGGAAGACCGCGACATCGCCCAAGCGCTCAAAGGTTCACGTATCTTCATTCCCCGCTCCAGCTTTCCCACGCCTGAACTTGACTCGTACTACTGGGTTGATCTGATGGGCTTGAACGTCGTCAATCGCGAAGGTATTGCGCTTGGCGTGGTTAAAGATTTGCTCTCGACTGGTCCGCAAACGGTTCTTGTCATTGAGTACGACGAAACCGTTGAAGGTTTACAGAAAACCCAAGAGCGGATGATTCCCTTCGTTTCGCATTACGTTGATGACGTGAACTTATCCGAAAAATGCATCACCGTCGACTGGCAGCCAGATTACTAATTGGGAGACAAAAGCCATGCGCTTCGATGTCATCACTCTATTCCCCGAACTTTTCGTCCCGTTTTTGACCGTCGGCATCAACCGCCGCGCTTTTGATGCCAAAGATGGCATCAGCTTGGTCGATGTACGCCTGTGGAACCCCCGCGACTTCGCCCAAGGCACCTATCGCCGCATAGACGACCGCCCTTTTGGTGGCGGCCCAGGCATGGTGATGATGGCTGAGCCGCTGCGTTTGTGCCTTGAAGCGATTCAAAAAGAACGGCTTCAAACTAAGCCTGCGCCAGTCGTGCTTTTCTCCCCCATTGGCGAAAAACTGGATCACCCCAGCGTAGAAACATGGTCGAAAAGCGACGGCGCAGTGCTGGTTTGTGGCCGTTACGAAGGCATTGACCAGCGGTTTATCGACGCCTATGTCGATATTCAAATCAGCCTAGGTGATTTCGTCCTCTCAGGCGGAGAAATCGCCGCCATGGCGCTGCTAGATGCAGTCGCCCGCCTGCAACCCGGTGTATTGAGTGATCAAGATAGCCACCATTTAGACAGCTTCAACCCCGCTTTGAATGGTTTGCTCGATTGTCCGCATTACACTCGCCCCGAAATTTGGGAAGATAACGGCGTCCAAAAACCCATACCAGATGTACTTTTATCCGGCCATCACGTCAATATTGAACGATGGCGACAGGAGCAGCGGCTCAAGCTCACCAGCCAGTTACGCCCCGATTTGTTGAAAAAGCCCATTTAAACTTATTACGTTTAACTGTTATAATCAAAGGCTTTTCGATCCTCTGGCCGACCGCTCTTTTTGCAGGTTTCTTTGCAAAAATATTGAGCATATGTCAATCCCGACGTTGGTGCTGCCATGATCATAAGAGGAAACTATGAACTTAATCGAAACCCTAGAGCAAGAAGAAATTGCTCGTTTGAATAAAAAGCTCCCTGAATTTGCACCTGGTGACACCATCATTGTGAGCGTTAACGTGGTCGAGGGAACTCGCAAGCGTTTGCAGGCTTTTGAAGGCGTGGTCATCGCCAAGCGTAACCGTGGTTTGAACAGCGGCTTTACCGTTCGCAAAATCTCCAGCGGTGAAGGCGTTGAGCGTACGTTCCAAACTTACAGCCCGTTGATCGCAGCGATTGAAGTCAAGCGCCGTGGTGATGTTCGCCGCGCTAAGTTGTACTATTTGCGTGATCGTAGCGGCAAGTCTGCACGTATCAAAGAAAAATTGGCGCCTAAAAAGATCAAGACTCCAGCAGCAGCTACTGCAGCGTAAAGTCAAGATCAGTGAGTCAGTGATACTGGCTCTGAAAAACAACCGCTACAGGTCGCTCTTCGAGTTACTTTTAGCGGTTTTTTTATGTCTTTCTTATGTCATTTTTAGTCCGTTTAGAATTTTTAGTATTGACTTGATCATGTCTGCTCCCGACTACATCGCACCACCGATTTTTGACCCGCGCAAAGTACCCGTCACCAGCACGGGTGCGCACATGCCTGCTGTGCCAAGCATCGCGATGTCGCCACAAGCCTTGCGCACACGATTTACAAATCAGCCCGACTGGACACCTGAAGTTCTTCGTGAAAGCAGTTTTAGCCAACGCGAGTTAGCAAACGCTTCGGTTTTACTACCCTTGGTAATGCGGGACGAGTTACATGTCCTCTTGACCCAGCGCACCATGCACATGTCCACCCACGGTGGGCAAATTGCCTTCCCTGGCGGCAAGGCTGATGCCGATGATGCAGATGCCGTAGCTACAGCGCTGCGTGAGACGCATGAAGAAGTGGGTATCGAAGCGTCACACATCGAAGTGATTGGCAGCATGCCGACTTATTTGACGGGTACACAATTTGTGATTACCCCAGTAGTAGCGCTGATTGCGCCTGACTTTAAACTCACTATCAACACCAACGAAGTGGCGCACGTGTTTGAAGTGCCGCTAACGTTTTTGATGAACCCTGCCAACCACCACGAGCATGTGTTTGAGTGGCAAGGCGCGCGTCGCAAATGGTTTTCCATGCCCTACCCTGACGCTACAGCGCCGAACGGCAAAGAGCATTTCATTTGGGGTGCAACGGCTGGTATGCTGCGCAATTTTTATCGATTTTTGCACGCTTAACGCAACAAATTACAGCCGTTTTACAGGCAAAGCTGCTTAGCGCGCTTGCTTCCCTTATGATGCTAGCATGAGCTTTTTTGCTATTTTTTGCGCGCTCTTGATTGAGCAAGTCAAACCCCTCACCCGCAACAACCCCATTCACCTTGGCCTGCGCCACTGGGCAAATGCGGTTAGCCGTAATTTTGACGCTGGCAAATCTGACCATAGCTGGGTGGTTTGGCTGATCACTGCCGCTCTGCCCGCCTTAGCGGTGCTTGGCATACATTGGTTCTTGGTCTATGCCATCGGCTGGCCCGCAGCCGTGGTATGGAATATAGCGGTACTTTACGTAACGCTTGGATTCAGGCAGTTTAGCTACCATTTCACCGACATACGCGATGCCTTAGACGCTGGTGACGAAAATTTAGCTCGCCAACTCTTGGCGGATTGGCAAAACGTGGACGCTAGCAACATTCCGCGCAGCGAGATTGTGCGCCACGTCATTGAATATTCGGTTTTGGCCGCTCATCGCCACGTGTTTGGCGTGCTCACTTGGTACGTCATCATGGCGGCGCTGGGTTTAGGCCCATTGGGTGCTGTTTTTTACCGTATGGCAGAATTCACCGTGCGCTTTTGGAAACCGCGTTTTCAACCAAAGCCAACCGCTTCAACCAGCTATTCCGCCACCGATAGCATCCTTGACGACACTGCCATAGTGAGCGACCACTTACGCGCCACCACTGCGCAGGCATGGTACTTGGTTGATTGGCTTCCTGCCCGCTTTACCGCCATGGGATTTGCCGTGGTGGGCAATTTTGAGGATGCCATTGATTGCTGGCGCAACTACGCATCGCAATTGCCCACGCTGGACAACTCAAACGACGGCGTGATTTTGGCTGCCACATCTGGCGCGATGCATGTACGCCTAGGTGGCGAATTACTCAAGCCTGCTGCGCAAGCTGAGGTTGCAAATTCGACGTTTGATCAACAGGCCAATGACACGTCATCAACGCCTGAAGCCACCGTCAGCACACCAGGCCGTGAAGCCGAGCCAGCACATCTGCGCAGCGTGGTCGGCTTGGTTTGGCGTTATGTGGTGCTGTGGATGCTGCTTCTTGCGCTGCTGACTTTGTCTAACTTGTTGGGCTAACCTTCTGGGCTAACCAAACGCGATTTTAGTAGCGCGTTTCGGACAATTCAGCAAATAAGCTGCTATATATTCTATAGCGCTCTAAGCTTATTTTACGCCAGCTAGGGTCATTTTTTATTGATTCTAAAACACCACAACCTGGTTCATGCAAATGGCTGCAGTTGTAAAACTTGCAGTTTGGTACATGTATTTTGAAGTCAGGCATGTAGCTGGCCAAGTGGCTGGCTTCAATGTGGTTCAAACCAAACTCTTGAAAGCCTGGCGAATCAATAATCGATGTGGTTTTCGCCTCATCTACCCAATACCACGTCGTGCTGGTTGTCGTGTGTTTACCCGAGTTGAGTGCTTGCGATATCTCTTGCGTAAATACCGAGACGTTGGGCACAACGGCGTTGATCAGTGTGCTTTTACCTGCTCCTGAAGGACCTAAAACCAGCGTGGTTTTATCCTGCAAAAGTGACATTAATAACTCGGTTTGCTGCGCTATTTGCTCAATATCGAAGTCTGAATCATCACTGCCAAGGTTGACATTTTTAGGTTTTAAACTCAACGAAACGACTTGATAGCCCATCTCTTGATAGGGCTGCAAGCGTTCCCACGCTTTGGCAAACGGCACTTTCAAATCGCTTTTATTCAGCGCAATGATGGGGGTGATGTGCTCCGCCTCTGCCGCTATCAAAGCCCGCGAGAGCTGGCTTTCTGAAAACTCAGGCTCGGCGGCTATAAGGATCAAAATTTGGTCCAAATTGGCTGCAAACGACTTGGTACGGATTTCATCTTGACGATAAAACAGGTTTTTTCTAGGCTCTAACTTCTCAATTGTGCCCTCGTCCTGCGTCGCCAGCCACTTGATGCGATCGCCCACAACAGCAGTGTTTTTCTTACCGCGTGGGTGGCAAATGACGCGTTCACCTGCATCCGTTTCCACCATCACATGTCGTCCAAAGCCGGCTACCACAAGTCCGTTTTTCAACCCATTTTGCAAGTCCGCGTGCGGCGCAGTTTTAGACTTCAAACAGCTTCCTTAGCTTGCAACAGCACATCAATCTGCGTTGCGCAATCAAAATCTGTCTGCGAAATACCTTTGACATCATGTGTATTGAAACGCACCACGCAGCGGTTGTAATGCACAGACAAATCAGGGTGATGGTCTTGCGAATGAGCCACAAAAGCTACAGCATTCACAAAGGCTATCGTTTCAAAATAGTTAGCAAAAGTGAAGGTTTTTTCAATCGCTACAGCTTGCTCATTCCCATTACTATCCGCATCACCACCAGACAATTTCCATCCATTCAAATGCGCTAATTTTGCTATTATTTGTGTAGCTGTTAAGGCAATTCTTGCGCCAGCTACATGCTTTTTTATAGGCAGCATACTCGTCACGCAAGCACTCCCTGCGCAGTTGCAGAATTTGCTGCAATACCCATGCGCGACAGACGCTCTGAAGCAGGTGGATGCGAGTAGTAAAACTTAACAAACAAGGGGTCTGGCGTGAGCGTAGACGCATTGTCTTCATAAAGCTTAAGCAAGGCGCTGGCCAAGTCGTTGCCCGCAGTTTGCTTGATGGCATAAGCATCCGCCTCAAACTCGTGCTTACGAGACAACTGTGCAAACAGTGGCGAGATGAAAAACGTGAACGCTGGCATGGCGAGCATCAGCAGCAGCAAAGCCAAGGCATTGTTTGGCACATCACCGTTGACAACGGAATTGGGTATGACGCCTAGTCCTGTATAAAACCACACTTTTGTGGAGAGCCAGCCAAGCAATGCAAAGCCAAGCAAACTCATGGCAAACATCGCAAAAATACGTTTGACGACATGCTTGTGTTTGAAATGCCCCAACTCATGCGCCAGTACTGCGTCTACTTCTGCGGGTGACAACTTCGCCAACAAAGTGTCGTAAAAAACCACTCGTTTAGAGGCGCCAAAACCGGTGAAATACGCGTTGGCGTGGCCGCTGCGCTTGCTACCGTCCATCACAAACAAGCCTTTGGCAGCAAAGCCGCATCGCTGCATCAACGCGGTAACACGGGTTTTCAGCGCTTCGTCTTCCAAAGGCTTGAATTTGTTGAACATGGGGGCAATCACCGTCGGGTACAGCACCAACAGCAGCAGGTTAAACCCCATCCAAACGCACCATGTCCACAGCCACCACAGGCTGCCCGCCGAGCCCATGAGCCACAAAATCAGCGCAGCAATGGGCAGGCCAATCACCGCACCAATCAAGCTTGATTTGATACCGTCCAGCAACCACAGTTTAAACGTCATCTTGTTGAAACCGAAACGTTCTTCGATCACAAAGGTTTTGTACAGCGCGAACGGCAGCTCGATGATGCCGCTGATCACCGCAAAACTGACGAACAAAGCGATTTGCTGCGCCAAACCAGCGTAAGAATTACCTACGACGCCGAGTAGCCACGTGTTAAGCAAATCAAGTCCGCCCAACAGCGTCCAAGCTACGAGCACGGCCGTTGCAAAAGCCAACTCCAGCAAGCCAAAGCGTGACTTCGTCAGCGTGTAATCAGCCGCTTTTTGATGCGCTGCCAAGGTGATGTTTTGCGCGAATGCTGCTGGTACAGCGTTGCGGTGCTTGGCAACGTAGCGGATTTGGCGCGTTGCCAGCCAATATTTAACCACTAAACCAGCGACTAAAAGCGCGGCAAAAATCAGTGTAAAAATAATCGATGTAGATGCGTTTGTCATAGCGTAATAGTTTACTGATGAATTGGCTTGTTATGTCAAGAAATGCACGACAATCATACTTATGCCAAATAAGACCAATATCACCAAAATCAACAAAGAAACCACAACAGAATCTGTTTTACTCGCTAAAAACGACCAAAACTTGATCTGGTTAGACTGCGAAATGACCGGTTTAGACCCAGAAACGGAGCGTTTGATCGAAATTGCCGTCGTCGTCACAGGCCCTAACCTAGAGCCCCGCATTGAAGGCCCTGTCCTAGTTATTCATCAATCCGACGCTTTGCTTGACAAGATGGACAAGTGGAACAAAGGCACGCACGGCAAAAGCGGCTTGATTGACAAGGTGAAAGCGTCCACCATCTCTGAAGCCGACGCTGAAGTCGAAATTTTGGCGTTTTTGAAGAAATACGTCCCCAAAGCAACTTCCCCCCTGTGCGGCAACACCATCAGCCAAGATCGCAGGTTTTTGGTCAAATACATGCCAAAATTGGACGCCTTCTTCCACTACCGCAACATCGACGTCAGCACCTTCAAAGAGCTCGCCAAACGCTGGAAACCAGATGTCTACAAAGCCTTCAAAAAACAGCAAAAACACACCGCCCTGGCGGATGTGCATGAGTCGATTGATGAATTGGTGTATTATCGGGAACATTTCTTAAAATAAGTCTATTTTAAAATAAATATCTCTCTAGCTGGCGTATTTATTGCCAAATATGCTATTTTATTTATAGCATATTAAAATATGTAAGGCAGACGCAGCTTGATAGCCTGTGACATTAATCACAAACAACCGCTTCTCCAAAAATTTAATTAGGTAAAAACCCGTAGTCACGCTATAATTGCAGGCTGTACAGAAACAGTGATGAATTAGCATCACATTTCCGGCATCGTACATCTTGCATCACACTTTGGGCTTATTTGATCTGACCTGATAGATTTCCGAATCTATCCTCAGACAAAAAATTAAAAGCCAACCGCGTCGCTACCGACTGCAATCACACTTCTTTAGATGTGGGTTGCAGAGAAAATCGAGTAAATAGGCGTTGTACTTCGTTTGATGGTTGATGTTTTTTAACCATTGAATGGAACCGCACCGAAATTGGTAGC
>JANPLX010000063.1:0-8841 GCA_031422495.1 Polaromonas sp.
GTTTTGGCGGAGACGGCTAAAGCATTCCACGATGCGGCGTTCATGCTGGGTAGGCCGGATTCTTTGGCAGTGGGGACGTCTGGCAGGCTGGCTGAGCGTTTCAGGCCAAACACGGCCAGTGCGTTGATGGCTTTGGCGTCGATTTGGGTTTTGACGGGGCCCAAAATCTCCACTGCTGCATCGATTTGCCCACCACGCAGGGCGGTAATCACCGCTGGCGTGCCGTTGAAAGGCACGATTTGCACGTTGATGCCAGCGTTGTATTTGAAAAGCTCAGCGGCTAAGTTTTGCGTGCTGCCAATGTTGATAGTGCCAACATTGAGTTTGCCGGGGTTGGCTTTGGCGAAAGCCAGCAGCTCGGGCAGCGTTTTGTAAGGTGAATCTGCTTTGGTGACCAGAGCGATATCGAAAAAGCCTAGTGTCGAGACGGCTGTGAAGTCTTTGGCGGTGTCATATGGCAGGCTTTTGAACAGGCTGGCGCTGACGGCAGTGCCGTTCGACATCAGAAGCAGGGTTGTGCCATCGGGCTCAGACTTGGCGACCAAATCACCCGCTGCAATGCCGCCAGCGCCGGGTTTGTTGTCGATGACCACGGGTTGGCCCAAGATATCTGCCATTTTTGCGCCCACCGTGCGCGCCGTTAGGTCGGCAATGCCACCCGCGCCGAAGGGAACGATGATTTTGACCGGCTTGCTAGGGAAATTGGCTGCAACAGTTTGTGCTGAAACGATGGGCGCTATTGACAACAAAGCCGTTGCAAGCAAAGAAATCAAGACGGGACGCAGGTGTGTGTTCATGCATTAAATTGTAGTGTTTGGCAGACTGAAAGCGTCGAGAATCCCTATTTCGCCAGCACAAAGGCATTCGCTGGTAATATTCACAGATGTTAATGAAAAAAACCAACACTATGGCTGCAGAACCATTGAACCCAAACGATGAGGGACGTCCGATGTCCGTCGTCATCCGCGAGCGCGTGACAGCCTCTAAAAAGCGCTATTACGCGAACGACAATATCAGCGACTTCATTCAGCCTGGCGATATGGACAAGCTGTTGGATGAGGTCGAAGGAAAAATGAAGGGTGTGTTGGACAGCATGGTGATAGACACCGAGCATGACCACAACACCCAAAATACGGCGCGTCGGGTTGCCAAAATGTACTTGAACGAAGTCTTCAAAGGCCGCTACTTGCCGGCACCCGCGATCACCGAGTTCCCCAATGTTGGTCATTTGAACGAGCTGATGATTGTGGGCCCGATTGTGGTGCGAAGTGCGTGCTCACATCATTTCTGTCCGGTGATTGGCAAGGTTTGGATTGGCGTGCTGCCTAACGAGCATACCAATGTGATTGGTTTGTCCAAATACGCTCGATTGGCCGAGTGGGTGATGGGCAGACCACAAATTCAAGAAGAAGCGGTGGTGCAATTGGCAGATTTGATTCAAGACAAAACCCAGCCCGATGGCTTGGCGATTGTGATGGAAGCGACCCACTTTTGCATGAGCTGGCGCGGTGTGAAAGACATGGACAGCAAAATGATTAACTCAGTCATGCGCGGCGTGTTTTTGAAAGACATGAACTTGCGACGTGAATTTTTGTCCTTAATACCGAAGTAGTTTTCAAAATAATCCGCTAAATAATTTCTAAAAATAACTAAAAAAGGAAAACATCATGCTCGTACGTTTACTTTACGCCAGCCGCGCCGTCGACACACAGCCAGAAGCCATCGAGGGCATTTTGGCTAAATCGCGCGAATTCAACCCCTCAAGCGGCATCACCGGCATACTTTGCTACGGTGGTGGCATCTTTTTGCAGGCCATCGAAGGCGGGCGCAATGCCGTGAGCGAGTTGTACGGTCATATTCAACATGACGCGCGTCATAAAAACGTGGTGTTGCTGCACTACGAAGAAATTTCAGAGCGTCGCTTCAGCGGCTGGACCATGGGGCAGGTCAATATGGCGAAAATTAACCATTCGATTTTGCTGAAATATGCCGAAAAACCGGAGCTTGACCCGTACAGCACCTCGGGAGCAGTCTCGATGGCGCTGCTCGAGGAATTGATGGCGACGGCTTCTATCATTGGGCGCTCTTAAGTTTTTGTGAATGTGACACAAGTCATCGGTTGCGATTTTTCAAGCAGTCCTAGCAAGAAAAAATCTATTGTTTTTTCCATTGGGTCGTTGAATAACAAGCGTATAGTGCTATCAAAAATAGAGCAAATTGACTCTTTAGATGGGTTCAGTGCTTGGTTGAAAGCCAATAAAAACTGGGTTGGCGCATTTGATTTGCCGTTTGGGTTGCCACGCGAATTGGTTGAAACTTTGAATTGGCCAACTAACTGGCAAGCCTGCATGGCGCATTACGCCAGTTTGTCACGGGAAGAGATTCGCAGCACCTTCAAATCGTTTTGCGATGCTCGACCCGTCGGTGGAAAATTTGCGCATCGGGCGACTGATTTGCCCGCTGGTTCTAGCCCGTCGATGAAGTGGGTGAACCCACCCGTGGCGTACATGTTGCATGCAGGTGTGCCGCGTTTGATCGAGGCTGGTGTGCATATTCCAGCGCTGCATGATGGCGATCTGCAGCGTGTGGCTTAGAAGGCTATCCGGGCTTGCTGGCCAGAGAATTACTCGATACATTGGGTAAGCGCAGCTATAAATCTGACGACAAAGCCAAACAAACTCCGGAGCGGCTGATAGCGCGCAAAGACTTGGTGACAAAGTTAGAGCTGGGTCAAACGCGGCTGAATTTACGCCTAAAACTCAGCCACGCCCAGCGCGATGCACTGATTGACGACGCCAGTGGCGACTCATTAGACGCTGTGCTGTGCATGGTGCAGGCCGCTTGGGCGCTAGAAAGGCACCAACAAGGCGCTAAAAATTATGGTTTACCTGTAAAAGTTGACCCACTTGAAGGCTGGATTGTTACGGCTTAAGCGGCCAACATCGGCACCAAGCCGCCAGCGCCATCCAAAGCGATCAAATCGTCACAGCCGCCGACATGCGTACTGCCTATGAAAATTTGCGGCACGGTGCGTCGTCCGGTAATGTTCATCATGTGCTTCATCGCTTCAGGGTCTTGATCGATGCGAATTTCTTCAATGGCAGTGACACCTTTGTTTTTCAGAATGCTTTTGGCTTGAATGCAGTAGGGGCATACTGCGGTGGTGTACATCTTGACGGCTTGCATGGCTAAATTCCTAAATATTCTGCTTCAAACACAATAAATGTAAATGGCGTGATTTCAAGCTTTTTCAAGCGGTAAATTGGCTTCTCTCCAGCTTTTCAGGCCACCGGCCATGGCTTGTACGTTGGTAAAACCGAGCTTTTTCGCAACGCCAACAGCGCGATTTGAGCGTGCGCCAGACGTGCAAACCAAAATCAAAGGTAACTCTTTGTTTTTAACTTGTGCTGCTAATTTGTCTTCGAGCTGGCTGAAGGGCACGTTTTTTGCGTTGTTCATGTGGCCAAGGGCAAATTCTTCAGGCTCGCTCACGTCAACCACCACTGCTTTGTCGCGATTCATGAGCTGTACCGCACCTGCAGCTGTGAGCGTGCCGCCAGCAGCCCCTTTGATTTGAGGCCAAAAAAGCATGGCTGCGGAGCCAAGAGCGACGGCAATAAGTTGCCAATTGTCAATAATAAATTTCACGTTGTACTTTCTATAAAGATGTTGATTTTAGAATATTTAGAATAGAGCCTGTTTCCTTTTTGGATTCAGTTAAATTAGTTGAATAAATTCGGCAAAAATTTAGGTGAAAATTTAAGCTTTTAGACCTTGGAAAGTAGATAAATGTACAAATTAGTCTTGATTCGCCACGGCGAGTCGACCTGGAACTTAGAAAACCGATTTACAGGCTGGACGGACGTAGCCTTGACGCCATTGGGCATAGATCAAGCGCAAAAAGCAGGACAAATGCTCAAAGCGGCTGGTTTTGAGTTTGATGTGGCTTACACCAGCGTTTTAAAGCGCGCCACCCACACGCTGTGGCATTGCTTGGACGCGATGGATCGCACTTGGCTGCCAGTTGTCAACAGCTGGCGGCTGAACGAGCGCCATTACGGTGCTTTGCAAGGTTTGGATAAAGCCGAAACGGCTAAAAAGTACGGCGATGACCAAGTTTTGCTCTGGCGCCGTAGCTATGACGTGCCGCCGCCATCGTTAGAGGCCAATGATCCGCGTAGCGAGCGTGCCGATATTCGTTACGCCAAGCTGAAGCCACAGCAAATTCCACTGACCGAGTGCCTGAAAGACACGGTTGCCCGCATGATGCCGTTTTGGGACGAATCCTTGGCTCCGGCTATTCGTGCCGGCAAACGCACCGTGATCGCAGCACATGGCAACTCGATTCGGGCGTTGGTGAAGCATTTAGACGGCATTTCGGATGCGGATATTGTGGGATTGAATATTCCTAATGGTTTACCGTTGGTTTACGAGCTAGACGCAAACTTGAAACCGATCCGGCATTATTATTTGGGCAGTGAATGAGTTGCTAAGGTTAATTACTGAACTTAGTGCTTATAAATAGCTCCTAGGTGTATATTGCTACTATGAATGGGATTAGGTTACTAAATGGGTCAAACGATAAGGCAAAAAATGGGCAATAAACTCAAAATTGCGGGTTGGATTTCAGTCGGTGCGCTTACTGGCGTACTCACCACGGTGTCGCTGCAAACAGTGGCGCGCGGTGCGATGTCGCCTATGCCGCTCGAGGAGCTCCAACAATTGGCAAGCGTATTTGGTTTGATCAAAAGTGATTATGTTGAGGCAGTAGATGAGAAAAAACTGATCTCAGACGCTATTTCTGGCATGGTCTCCAGTCTTGATCCGCACTCTCAGTATTTCGACAAAAAATCTTACAAAGAATTTCGCGAAGGCACTTCAGGCAGGTTTGTTGGCGTAGGTATTGAAATCGCTTTTGAAGACGGCTTGGTCAAAGTGGTGTCGCCGATAGAAGGTTCACCTGCGTTTCGTGCAGGCTTGAAGCCAAACGATTTAATCACCAAAATTGACGTCACAGCTGTGCGCGGTTTGACGCTGAATGAAGCTGTCAAGCGCATGCGTGGTGAGCCGAATACCAAGGTGATTTTGACAGTATTCCGTAAAGACGAAAATCGCACTTTCCCAGTCACCATCGTGCGCGAAGAAATCAAAACGCAATCGGTGCGCGGCAAAGTGATTGAGCCGGGCTACGGCTGGGTGCGTTTGTCTCAGTTCCAAGACCGTACGGTTGAAGACTTTGTGAAAAAGATGGAGGAAATATATAAGCAAGAACCTAACCTCAAAGGTTTGGTGCTTGATTTGCGCAATGACCCAGGCGGCTTATTAGACGCAGCAGTGGCAGTTTCTGCGGCGTTCTTGCCGGAAAATGTGACTATTGTCTCGACCAATGGGCAATTAGCAGATAGTAAATTCACGTATAAAGCAGCACCGGAATTTTATTTGCGTCGCGGTGGCGTAGATCCGCTTAAGCGATTGCCTGCTGCTCTCAAATCAGTGCCCTTGGTGGTGTTGGTGAACGAAGGTTCGGCTTCTGCCAGTGAAATTGTCGCTGGCGCTTTGCAAGATTACAAGCGCGGCGCTATATTAGGAAGTCAAACCTTTGGCAAAGGTTCGGTGCAAACGGTGCGTCCTTTGGGCCCAGATACTGGCATCAAGCTGACCACTGCACGCTATTACACACCCAACGGTAAGTCTATCCAAGCCAAAGGCATCGTGCCTGACGTGATGCTCGATGAAACCGCAGAAGGAAGTCCATTTGCAGCTTTGCGCACTCGTGAAGCTGATTTGGAAAAGCATTTGCAAAGCGGTCAAAGCGGTCAAAGCGGTCAAAGCGGCGCGGTCGAAGACCCAGCTAAAAAAGAAGCCCGTGAGAAAGAACGCGAAATCGCTTTGAAACGCTTGGAAGAAGAAGCGAAAAAGCCTGTCGCAGAACGTAAGGCGCCAGAATTTGGCACAGACAAAGATTTTCAACTAGCACAAGCCATCAATCAGCTCAAAGGTCGCCCAGTTATCGTGAGCAAAACTTTGGTTGAGCGCAAAGAAGAGAAAAAAGACAATTAATTTATTAGATAGATTAATACAAATAAATCTGACTGATCCGAATTGACTGACGACCAGCTACTCCGTTATTCACGCCATTTGCTTTTAAACGAGGTGGGCGTTGAAGGACAAGAGAAGATCTTGCAATCACATGTGCTGGTTATTGGTGCTGGCGGTTTGGGTTCACCCGTTGTGTTGTACTTGGCAACCGCCGGCGTTGGGCGCATCACATTGGTGGATGATGATGTGGTGGATGTGACCAATCTGCAGCGTCAAATTGCGCACAATAGGGCAGATATCGGCGAATTTAAAGCTGTTTCCGCTATGAAAAAAATAGCAAATATCAATACGGATGTTGAAGTTACTCCTGTTTTGAAACGTGTGGATGCTGCGCAGCTTGACGAACTGATGCATGATGTAGATGTAGTAATCGACTGCTGCGACAACTTTGCCACCCGTCATGCCATCAATGCAGCTTGTGTGAAGCATCGCAAACCCTTGGTCTCTGGCGCGGCGATTCGATTTGATGGGCAAATCACTGTATACGATAGTCGATCAGAATCATCCCCGTGCTACGCGTGTATATTTCCGCCGGATGCTAATTTAGAAGAAACGCGCTGCGCCACTATGGGCGTTTTTGCTCCTTTGGTCGGCATCATCGGCTCTATGCAAGCTGCTGAGGCGCTGAAATTGATCAGCGGTGCTGGCACGGCATTAACGGGCCGGCTGCAAATGTTGGATGGACGCGATATGTCGTGGAACGAGGTGAAATTCAAGCGTGATATCAATTGTCGCGTTTGCGCCCCAGCTGCTGATTTGTAAGATATCCATCGGATGGTCTCTTGGGTAAGTAGCACGATCCGTGTTCTTTTCTAAACACTCTTGGTTCTATCGCTGAAACATCAGCAAACAAGCCCAGCTTTGAGCGTTGAGCTGATTCTTCTTCGATACGGTAGGGGCCAGCACTAAACTTGTAATGGTACGACCATGCGTGGCCCTGACTCACCATCCAAGCGCCAACATCGGTTTTGTTGATGCTAATTTTGGAAACCTCTCGGCCATAATCGTCAAAACGCTTACGCGTAACAAGGACCACTTTCGAATTCACTAATTTTTTTAAAGCGGTCATCGATTGTTTGCCATACAGCTGGCAGAATTCTGGTGCATCTATACCATCGATGCGTATTTTGCGTGGTGTTGCATAGTTAGTTTGCTCTGTAGGGAGAATCCATAAGGTGTCGCCGTCAGTCACATGAGATACTATACCTAACCATACATTCGAAGCTATAGCCGGAGTAATGCAAGCCTGTATAGCTACAAAATATATAGTAACTTGAATAAGTTTAATATATTGCATTAATACTTTTTTCCAAATAACCATAGACCTATGCGCATCACTACAAATGCAATAACTTCATTAGCACGCTGTAACCATGGACGATTTTCTATTAAGTTAGCATCTACTTTTTTGCCCTCTTTGACCATTGCTGTCTGCAATCGTTGACGCAAACTTTGTGCGAAAACAGCATCTTGCATCACAATATTGGCTTCGCGTGCCAGCAGCAAACTCAAAGGGTCAAGGTTGGATGAACCAACGGTTGCCCATATGCCATCAATGACAGCAACCTTGGCGTGTAAATAGCTTTTGTCATATTCATAAATCTCAATACCAACCGCTAATAACGGACTATAAATCGGTCTCGCAGCATGGTATTGCATGAAGTATTCGTATTTACCTTGAAGCAAAAGCTGAACCTTCACACCGCGTTTAGCTGCCATGATCAAGGCACGTCGCAGTTTCGCACCAGGTACAAAATAGGCATTGGCGATGATGATATCTTTGCGTGCATCACCTATGGCTTTGAGATAAGCGCGTTCAATTTGCCCACGGTTGGTTATGTTGTCACGCAATACCAATGCCGCCAAAACTTGACCTGCATGTGTCTGTGGTAGCCAATGACGGTGCTTTAATGCTTGTGGCAAACCTTTCATCACTTTTTTGACACGTTTCACCGCTAGTGGTTTGTCTTCGGACAAACGCTCCCAAAGTGAATGGGTGGCATGCTGAATATCTTTGGCGATCGCACCGCTGACACGCACGCTGAAATCAAGTCTTGGCTCCGCTAATTTGCCGTAGCTCGGGTCATGTAAGTCATCCAATACATTGATGCCGCCGCAGTAAGCCACTTCATTATCTATGACACATAACTTACGATGCAATCGTCGCCATTGGCTGGGTAAGAAAATGCCCAGTGTGACTATGGGTTCGTATATTATTAATTGCACACCAGCGGTTTTGAAGCGCTGCACCCATTCATCTGGTAGTGTTGGTGTACCAAAACCGTCAACCATGACATGAACGCGAACGTCACGTTTGGCTGCTTCCTCTAAGGCACTCGCGATACTTGTACCACTGCCCGTTAAATCAAAAATATAAGTTTCCATCTGTACGCTGTGCTTAGCGTTGTTGATGGACGCAACCATGGCAGGAAACAACTCTTTGCTGCCTTCCAGCAACTGAAACGTGGTTATCGCATTTGTATGGTTTTTTTCATTTGACATGGTTATCAAATTTGCTAAAAAACGGTGACAAAGTCCGCAATCAATGGCAAATGATCAGACATGCGCGCCCAATGTTTGCCTTGTGGTGCTTGCGCATTGATAGGTGTTAAGCTTCGTGAATAAACATAGTCAAACTGCACCAAAGGCAAGCGAGCGGGGTAGGTGTGAAGCCGTTTTGCAGTGATGGGGTTTGCCTTGAATGCTTGAAGGTGGTGAACCTTCAGCGCCGCTGCGCTGGCA
>JANPLX010000064.1:0-20483 GCA_031422495.1 Polaromonas sp.
TTTTTCGCATATTCGGCGTACCACGCATGAAAATGTCGATCTGAACCGTAATTTTCACGATTTCGCAAAACCCTTACCTGTCAATGTTGCCTATCGCGAAGTTGCTGACATGTTGATGCCACCCAGCTGGCCACCAAGCGACGCAAACATGGCTCAGCTGAAAGCTTATTTGGATAAAAACGGTGAATTTGCCTTTCAATCAGCAGTAACCGGCGGTCAGCATGAGTATGCGGAAGGCCTGTTCTTTGGTGGCACAGAAGCGACTTGGAGCAACAAAACCCTGAGAAAAGTGCTGTCAAAGCACAATTCAGGTATTAAAAAAGTAGGTTGGATTGATTTCCACACCGGTTTAGGCCCAAATGGACTAGGTGAGCGTATTTTTGCATGCAAAGAAGATGCGGCAGCTTTGCAACGTGCCCGAGCTTGGTGGGGTGGTGTACAGCATGCTGATGGCACGTTTGAAACGCCCATCACCTCGTTTTATGACGGATCGTCCAGCTCGGCCAAATTGACGGGTTTGATGTGGAGTTCGGCTTACGATGCCTTCCCAAACGCCGAATACACCGCCATTGCTATGGAATACGGGACCCAGCCGCCTTTGCAAATTAATATGGCGATGCGGGCAGAAAACTGGCTGCATCACAACCAAAAGCACCCCGATGCCACCCCAGAAGCGGCCAAAAAGATCAAACAGGATATGTTGGATGCGTTTTACACCGACACGGACAGTTGGAAAGGTCAAATCATCAGCCAAGCGCGGCAGTCTATGTTTCAGGCTGTGGATGGTTTGAATAGCTAAGAATAATTTAAAAAAATCGCATGGAAAAGACAGTAAATATGCCGCTTGACGTGGTGATCATGGCGGCTGGTAAGGGCACGCGGATGAAAAGTGCGTTGCCTAAGGTGTTGCACCGATTGGGTGGCAAAGCATTGCTAGCACATGTAATTGCAACCGCAGCGCAATTGAAAGCTAGAAGCGCTGTCGTGATCACAGGTCATGAAGCTGAAGTTGTAAATAATGCTATAGTATTAATAGCTTCTGAGGTAATAAATACGCCGGCTACAGCTGAGTTTAATGCTAAAAATAGAACTTTTAAAATAAAAACCGTATTACAAGAGCCGCAGCATGGCACGGGGCATGCCGTGCTGCAAACCGTGCCGGAACTGGCGGACGACGGCATGGTTTTGGTACTCAGTGGCGACGTACCGCTAACGCAGGCGGGCACCTTAAAAGAACTGATTGTTTTGGCAAATGGCGACAAGTTAGCGCTGTTGACGATTGATTTTGCTAATCCAGCGGGTTATGGACGCGTCGTTAGAAACGGTGAAAAAGTCATGGCGATTGTGGAGCAAAAAGACACTAACGATGCTCAAAAATTAATCAAAGAGGTTTACAGCGGTATCATGGCTGTACCAGCGAAGCTCCTCAAAGGCTGGTTAGCGCGGCTAGACAATGAAAATGCCCAAAATGAGTACTATTTGACCGATATCGTGAAATTCGCAGTTGCTGATGGACACACGGTGGTGGCACACAAAATTGCCGATGCAGCACAAGTAGCGGGCGTCAACAGCCCAGTTCAACTGGCTGAACTGGAGCGTGAATACCAACTTCGCCAAGCCACAGCGCTGATGGAGCAAGGCGTGCGATTGTCTGATCCTGCGCGCTTTGACCTGCGCGGTAGCTTGGTTTGTGGTCAAGACGTTGAAATTGACATCAACTGCATCTTTTCAGGACAAGTCTCCTTGGGTGCCGGCGTGAAAGTGGGCGCTCACTGCGTGATTTCAAATGCGACCATTGCTGAAGGTGCGGTGATTCAACCTTTCACCCATATCGAGGGTGAAAAACTGGGCGTCAGCATAGGCGCAGGTGCTTGGGTAGGACCTTTTGCGCGACTCCGTCCAGGGGCAGTTTTGGGTAAAGATGTTCATATTGGCAATTTTGTAGAGGTTAAAAATGCCACCTTGGCCGATGGCGCTAAAGCCAACCATTTGGCGTATTTAGGTGATGCCATGGTGGGTGAGCGGGTTAACTTTGGCGCTGGAAGTATCACCGCTAACTACGATGGCGCGAACAAACACCTGACCGTGATTGAGGCTGATGTGCATGTGGGCAGCAATTGCGTGTTGGTTGCGCCCGTCACCATAGGCGCGGGCGGTACTGTGGGCGGCGGCTCGACGATCACCAAAAGCACACCAGCTGGTGCGCTGAGCGTGGCGCGGGGTAAGCAAGTCAGCATGGCAAACTGGCAACGGCCAAAAAAGATTCCGAAATAAAGATCTCCAAACAAAGATCTTCAAATAAGGTTTATGCAGAGTCATGGCGTCGATCCGGTCGTTGGCAGATTTAAGCCAAGTTAAACAATCGCTGGCGGAGCAACAAGCCAAACATGCGGCAGAAGAAGCGGCTAAAACGGCAGCAGCGGCTTTGAAGTTGGCCAACAAAAACCTCTTTGCAAACAGCGTAGGCGTTGTTAAGCCGATATCAATTGTGCTTAAGGTGATATCAAAAACAAAGCAACCTGATCCAAATCCGGTGCAACAATTGCGTGACGATGCAGCCGTACTGCGTGAATCTTTGAGTGATGAGTTCGACGTGGAATCGCTTCTGGATATTGACGATTCGCTGAGCTTTCGTCGTCCTGGCATCGGCACTGATGTTACAAAAAAGCTACGTCAAGGCATTTGGAGCATCCAAAAACAGCTTGATTTGCACAATATGCGCACCGACGAAGCGCGAGAGGCTTTGGGCACATTTATCCGAGAATCGCACAAAATCGGAATCCGCTGTGTACGTGTGGTGCATGGGAAAGGCTTGGGTTCGGCTGGCAAAGAGCCTGTTTTGAAGGCTAAAGTGAAGAGCTGGTTGATCCAAAAGCAAGAAGTTTTGGCTTTTGTACAAGCCAAACCGGCAGAAGGTGGCGCTGGCGCATTGGTGGTTCTGCTGAAACCACAATTAAGACGCAGTTGAAAGCGCTATTTTCGGCACAACATTAGCAATTACAATCAAGAGTTGGCACTTTTATCACTTGTGCTCAAAAATTTCTCGTTTTCATAAATTTCCAGGAGTTAGTATGTTTATTTCCTCAGCAATCGCCCAAACAGCCCCAGCCGCAGCCGCTTCTGGTGGCGACATGATGTCCACTTTGACTGGCATGTTGCCATTGGTGCTGATGTTTGTGGTGCTCTATTTCGTGATGATTCGCCCACAAATGAAAAAGCAAAAAGAGCATCGCACCATGATTGACGCCTTGGCCAAGGGCGATGAAATCGCTACTGCTGGCGGTTTGCTTGGTAAAGTGACTAAATTGGGTGAAGGTTATTTGAGCTTGGAAATTGCCAACGGTGTTGAAGTGCAGTTGCAACGCACTGCAGTGGTTCAAGTCCTTCCAAAAGGCAGTATCAAGTAAGTATCAGCGTTGATATTTGCTTAGTTTGTAGTCTCATTCCTAAAAAAGTGCCATCATGAATCGTTACCCGGTTTGGAAATATGCGGTCATCATGATCGTTCTTTTGGTGGCGGTGCTGTTTGCATTGCCCAATTTTTTTGGTGAAGCACCAGCGGTTCAAGTTTCTAGTGCTAAATCAAATATCAAAGTTGATGCGGTGACGCAAACCAAAATTGAAGAGGCTTTAAAAACTGCTGGCTTAAAAGCTGAGAGCAGCTCGTTAGATGCCAAGTCGATCAAGTTCCTATTCAAAGATGGCGAAACACAACAAAAAGCTAGAGATGCGATTCAAAAAACCCTAGTACCAGATCCAACAAGCCCGACCTATGTCGTCGCATTGAATTTGGTCACTCTGTCGCCAAAGTGGTTAACCAGCATAGGCGCTGCACCGATGTATTTGGGTTTAGATTTGCGAGGTGGTGTGCACTTCATGTTGCAAGTTGACATGCCTGCAGCGCTGACCAAAAAGACAGAGTCGTTGACGGGTGATATTCGCTCTGCATTGCGCGAAAAAAACGCTCGTCATGGTGGTGTGTCTCGTAACGGCTCAAACATTGAAATCAGATTCCGCGATCAAGAAACACTTGCAGCTGCTAAAAAAGTAATCGCGGATCAATTCCCAGAGTTAGCTACAAGCGATGCTCCCGAAGGCACTGAGTACAAACTAACCGCGACAATCAAACCAGAAGCGGCTTTGAAAACTCAAGACCAAGCACTGAAACAAAATATTGTTACGCTGCACAACCGAATTAACGAGCTCGGTGTTGCTGAGCCAGTAATTCAGCAACAAGGCCTAGATCGCATTGTGGTTCAACTGCCTGGTGTGCAAGACACGGCTAAAGCCAAAGATATATTGGGTCGCACTGCTACGCTTGAGCTGCGCATGGTTGACGAATCGTCTGAGGGTCAAGCGGCAGAGGCCAACAATGGTTCAGTGCCTTTTGGTTCTGAGCGGTTTTTAGAGCGTAATGGCCGCCCAGTTATTGTTAAAAAACAAGTCATCCTCACGGGTGAAAATTTGACGGATGCACAAGCAGGTATTGATGGTCAAACCCAAGGCGCTACAGTTAATCTGAGCTTAGATGCCAAGGGCTCACGTATTTTCGCGGACATCACGCGTGAAAATATCAACAAGCGCATGGCAATTATTTTGTTTGAAAAAGGCAAAGGCGAAGTTGTTACTGCCCCAGTGATTCGTTCGGAAATCAATGGCGGCCGCGTGCAAATTTCTGGCAGCATGAACACGACTGAAGCCAACGACACAGCATTGCTGCTACGCGCAGGCTCTTTGGCTGCGCCCATGGAAATCATCGAAGAAAGCACCATTGGCCCGAGCTTGGGCAAAGACAATATCGACAAAGGTTTCAACAGCGTGACTTGGGGCTTCTTGGTTATCGTTGCCTTCATGTGTGTGTATTACATGATGTTTGGCGTGTTTTCTTCAATCGCACTTGGCGTTAACTTGTTGATGCTAGTTGCTGTCCTGTCTATGCTTCAAGCGACGTTGACTTTACCCGGTATTGCCGCGATGGCGTTGGCACTGGGTATGGCGATTGACTCTAACGTATTGATCAACGAGCGTGTGCGAGAAGAGCTACGCGGCGGTGCATCACCACAAGCCGCTATTGCCACTGGTTTTGACCGCGCATGGGCAACTATTTTGGATTCGAACATCACCACCTTAATCGCTGGTGTGGCACTTCTCGCTTTTGGCTCTGGGCCTGTGCGCGGTTTTGCCGTGGTGCATACCATTGGTATTTTGACCAGCATGTTCTCAGCCGTGTTCTTCTCACGCGGTTTGGTTAATTTGTGGTACGGACGGCAGAAGAAGCTCAAATCGGTGTCGATTGGCACGATTTGGACTCCTGAGAATACGACATCCTCATCAACCACACTTACCAAATAAGGAGACGAATCATGGAATTCTTCAAGATTCGCAAAGACATCCCGTTCATGCGCCATGCATTGATTTTCAATGCTGTTTCGTTGATTACCTTTGTACTCGCCGTATTTTTCTTGTTCTCGCGCGGTTTGCATTTGTCGGTTGAATTCACCGGCGGCACGGTGATGGAGGTGAGCTACTCGCAACCGGTTAATTTGGAAAAATTACGTAGCAAAGTTTCTAGCTTGGGCTTCACCGATGTGCAAGTTCAAAACTTCGGCACGGCGCGTGATGTGATGATTCGCTTGCCTGCACAAAAAGGTGTGAGCTCTGCCCAGCAAAGTGACAAAGTGATAGCGGCGTTGAAAGCAGAAACGCCTGATGCCAATTTGCGCCGTACCAACTTTGTGGGGCCTTCAGTGGGCGAGGAGTTGGTTGTGGATGGCCTCAAAGCCCTGGGTTTCGTGGTGCTAGGTATCATGATTTATTTGGCGATTCGCTTTGAGTGGAAATACGCTGTGGCCGCCATCATTGCTAACTTGCACGACGTGATCATTATTCTGGGCTTTTTCGCCTTCTTTCAGTGGGAGTTTTCGCTCTCAGTGCTGGCAGCGGTGTTAGCTGTCTTGGGTTATTCGGTGAACGAATCAGTAGTTATTTTTGACCGAATTCGTGAAAACTTTAAACGTTTCCGAAAGATGAATACCCACGAAATCATCGACAACGCCATCACCTCCACTATCAGCCGAACCATCATTACGCATGGCAGCACGCAGATCATGGTCTTGTCGATGTTGCTGTTTGGTGGCCAAACCCTGTTTTACTTTGCGCTGGCGCTGACAATCGGTATTTTGTTTGGTATTTATTCGTCGGTATTCGTGGCGGCTGCGATTGCTATGTGGTTGGGCATCAAGCGGGAAGACTTGATCAAAGCGACACCCGTAAAAAAAGCTGGCGATCCTAGCGACGAGAACGACGGCGCGGTCGTCTAAGGTTTTTAACCAGCGAAGTCGCGTTGGTTAACCCACAACCACCCGCTGGTAGAGGCCGCCAGGTAATCGGGCAACTTGGCCATCTAGCTCCAATTCCATCAAGCGGACTTGCAGCGTGGCTGCGTCCCAGCCCGTACGTGCTACCAATGCGTCTAAGCTCACTGGGTCATAGCCCAGCGATTTCACCAAATCATCGGGTTCAATATCGGTCACTTCGTCTTCAGATGGATTCTCGTCAGCTTTGAGAATTTTTGATGGCGGCACCAAGGGTGGCGTGAGCTGCAAGCGTAGTTCTTCAAGTACATCTTGTGCCGATTCAACCAACTTCGCGCCTTGTTTCAATAGAGCATGGCAACCACGCGATTGCGTCGAATGGATAGAACCAGGAATCGCAAAGACTTCTTTGCCCTGCTCATTGGCCAAGCGCGCAGTAATCAGCGAACCCGATTTAACGGCAGCTTCCACCACCAAGGTACCTAAACTCAAGGCTGAAATAATTCGGTTGCGTTTCGGAAAATTCGCTGGCAAGGGCGGTGTGCCAAGAGGAAATTCGCTGACCATCAAACCATGCTGAACGATGCGGTGCGCCAATGCCAGATGCTTACTGGGGTAGACGCGGTCTAAGCCTGTGCCAATCACGGCAATGGTGCAGCCCTCATTGTTGTCTTGTTGCCCTTCCATGGCGCCCTCATGTGCAGCGCCATCAATACCTAACGCCAGCCCGGATACAACGACCAAACCCGCTTGAGTAAAAGCCTTCGCAAAAGCGTGTGCCGTCGCCAAACCTTGTGGTGTGGGGTTTCTGCTGCCCACCATGGCAATGCCGTCTTTGGCATGTTTATAAGGCGCTTTTCGTTGTATGGCTGCAGATTTTGGGTCTAGCCTCGATATCAAATCAACCTGACCATGAAGGTACAACACCAACGGCGGGTCTTCAATATTGAGCAATGATGTCGGATAGCGTTCATCCGCCAGCGTTAAAAAGTCGCGGTTGTTTTGACCTGTATGAGCGTCAACTGTGCCAGCTTGAAGCCAATCCCATGTGGTTTGTAGTTGTGATTCAAATTCATCAGGAACAACTTGCAATGCGCGTGCCATCGCAGTACTGACGACTTGTTTGAGCGCCATCGTAGGCTGCGCAAAAATAGCTTGCGGTAAGCCAAATGCTGTCAATAGCTTGCGGGCATGTTGGTTGCCCACGCCAGGTGTCATGCATAGCCGAAGCCATGCAGCGAGTTCTTCTCGGGTTAGCAATTTAACTTAAAATTTTAACGGGGATTGACTAGCCAATCGCCCACACGGACTGCTTGCTCGGCACTCAATACCAAGGCGTAAGAAACACGCTCAAACGGCCTAAAGACCATCAGCAAACCATTTCGCTCGTCAGGCAATCTGATGTCTTGGAAGCTCGCACCAGTTTTGTCAACCACGCGTTCGCCATTGGTTTGAATAGCCAGCACATGGCCGCGTTCCATGCCGTCTTTGGTGCCACGGTTGATGACCACCACTTGGTTTTGCGCCACGTTCGCCACCGCACTGCCGTAAACTGACACAATACGCGCTTCAACAGGGCTAGTCGGTGCGCGCGGCGTATAGGTTAATAGTTCCAATGGCGGCTCGGGTAACAAACGGTCGCCCGTGCGAATTTCTTCTTTGGAGCGTGTGATATCCAGTGTTGCCGGGACGATTTCAGTCTTTCCAACCTCACCAGCTTTGACAATATCACCGCGAACGGCATTAACTGATTCGCCGCGCACCAGCTTGGCTCGCCCAACAAATTGCGCTTCGTAACCCAAAATTTCTCCGGTACCTGGGTCTTTCAAGGCTGTGGCGTTGCGGAAAACTCTGAAATCGCGTGGCTTGCCGGCTGCAATGCTGAGTCCTGATCCATCTGCACTGCGCGCATAGGCGCGGTCGCCTTCACTGATAAATACACGACCTTCTTGGGCTGCCACGAATCTAGGCGCTGCTTGCAAGGTGGATTCTTCAACGATGATAGGCTCGGTTAAAAACGGCTCAATCAAGCTATTTTGCAATGTTGGAATCGAAGGATCAGGTAAATTGCTGCTGCGCGAACGTGGCGACAACTTGATGGTTTCTAAGCCACCGGCACCTGCGCCGCCACGCTGGCTGATCAAACGCGCGCGGCCGTTTGATTTGTCCAAATACAAAGTTTGGCCAGGGTAAATCAAATGCGGGTTTTTGATGTCCGCCATATTCATGCCCCACAACTCAGGCCAGCGCCATGGGCTCTTGAGAAATATTTTAGAAATCGCCCACAGCGTGTCACCGCGTTTCACGGTGTGGCTGTCGGGAGCATTGGGTGTTAATTCGCTCAACGGGATGCCATCGTTAGCGACTTGATTTGCTGTTTTTTGCTGCGAAGGACTCACCGTGAGCGGTTTCACTGTAGCTGCCTGTGCCGCCATCATAGGCAAAGCAGCCATAATAATGCTAGCAAGCAAAGTAGGCGCACGGCTAAGTGCTTGAGATTTCAGTGTTTTATTCATAAGTAACATTTAGTTATTTTCCGCGAATTCAGATAATTCTCTATCGAAATTGCCACAAATCACATCAATTAAACAGGAATAGTAAAATAATTGTTGTCTTTTCCCCTCTACATTGCATCTTAGCTCTGGTTTTTTTGGGTGAGTGCTCTCATATTTAGTCTAAATACTTCTTTTCTATCTTCGTTTTATCTTAGTTCCAACTTTTATTCAGAACCCTAATTCAGTACCTATTGCCATGCTATTACCCATTCTTTCATTCCCAGACCCACGACTCAATATCGTCGCCAAACCCGTAGCTGAGGTTGATAAACGCATCTCTGCATTGATTGCTGACATGCTAGAGACCATGTACGCCGCCAAAGGCATAGGTTTGGCAGCAACGCAGGTGAACGTGCATGAGCGCTTGGTGGTGATTGACGTGTCTGAATCACGTGATGAACCCTTGGTGTTCATCAACCCCGAAATCACCTGGTACAGCCCTGAAAAACACGTCGGCGAAGAGGGCTGCCTGTCTGTGCCTGAGATTTACGACAAAGTAGAACGTTCTGTTTCCGTCAAAGTGTCCTATTTGGATGCCAAAGGTAAGCCCCAGCACCTAGAGGCTGACGACATGCTGGCCGTCTGCATTCAGCACGAACTGGACCATTTGCTGGGTAAGGTGTTTGTGGAGTATTTGTCGAAACTCAAATTCAACCGCATTAAAACCAAAATGCTGAAAATCAAGCGCGAAGACGAAAAAGACGCTGAATACGACAAGCTAAGCCGACCGAAGATGTAATCTTCTAGGATTTCTCCTCATGAAACTCATCTTCGCTGGCACGCCAGAATTTGCCAGTGTGGCTATGGCAGCCTTGGTTAAAGCCGGACACCAGATCGTCTTGGTGTTGACTCAGCCCGACCGCCCCGCCGGGCGTGGCATGAAGCTGCAAGCCTCTGCCGTCAAACAATTCGCCTTGGATCACAACATCCCCATTGCCCAGCCGCGCAGCTTGCGCTTGGATGGCAAGTTCCCCGAAGTGGCCGCATCAGGCAAAGCTGCCATTGACAAAGCGATTGCAGATGGCGCTGCGGCGATGGTCGTCGCAGCTTATGGGTTAATTCTGCCTGAGTGGGCGCTCACTTCGCCTAAGCTGGGTTGTTTGAATATCCATGCTTCGCTTCTGCCAAGATGGCGCGGTGCAGCGCCTATCCACCGTGCGATTGAAGCTGGTGATGCGACTACTGGCGTTACCATCATGCAAATGGACGTGGGTTTAGACACTGGGGACATGTTGTTGCGCGACGAATTGCCCATTTTGGACGCTGATACGACGGGCTCTTTGCACGATAAATTGGCCGATATGGGTGGCAAGTTGATCGTTCAAGCACTAGCTAACCTACCAGCTTTGAACTCGGTGAAACAGCCCGAAGACGGCGTGAATTACGCCTACAAGATCGAAAAAGCTGAAGCGTTGATCGATTGGTCGCAGTCTGCAGAAACGATTACCCGCCGTATACGAGCCTTCAACCCCTTCCCGGGCGCGGTAACGACGCTCAATGGCGAGCAGATCAAGGTGTGGGAAGCCGAAATAGGCGATCAAAACCTCATTGAAGTTGATAAAACCTATAAAAAAGGGCAAATATTAGCTGTAGCCGGCACATTTATTACTTCTATAGCTATAAATAGTATAGCAAATAATGAAGCCGAAGCAACAAAATATAGCGTCGTAAATTTAACGGAACTACAACGCCCAGGCGGCAAACGCCTCAAGGTGGCAGACTTTGTGCGCGGTTTTGACGTACAAGTAGGCATGTGTTTTGGCGAACCTGTCTAAGCTACTCAGTTCTACTCAGTCAACGTCAAACCATGTTTTTAAGCCGCAGCAACTTCACCCACCCCGAATACTGGCAGGGCGCGAAAGACTGCATTCCTATGCTTCCAGGCATGGTCGCGTGGGGGCTGACGATGGGGGTCTCCATGGTCAATACGGGTATGAGCGTCACCGAATCGGTAGCGATGACGCTGTTTGTGTTTGCGGGCAGTTCGCAACTCGCTGCCATTCCGCTGATTGCCGCTGGTGCGCCCATGTGGGTGATTTTGCTGACCGGTTTGTGCGTCAATTTGCGATTTGTTGTCTTCAGCGCGCATTTGCGGCCCTATTTGATGCATTTGCCACGGTGGAAACGCTTGGTCAGCGGATATTTGACAGCCGATTTAAGCTACGTGCAATTTGTCTCGAGGTTCCCAAAACCTAGTTCAGACCCCGCACAGCAGCAGACGCAACACGCTTATTTGGTCGGCAACTACGGTCTAACGTGGATAGGCTGGATAGGTGCTAGCTTGATTGGCATCGCACTGGCGCATCAAATCCCGGCGAACTGGGGTTTAGGTTTCGCGGGCATGTTGTCACTGCTGGGTATTTTGTGTTCTTTGGTGACGTCAAAATTACGCGTTGTCTCAGCCGGTGTTGCCAGTATCGTCGCAGTTGCGGCCTATGCCTTACCTCTGAAAATGAACATTGTCATCGCCATCACAGCAGCTGTGGCAATGTGTTTGTTGCTAGAAAAAACGCAGCAAATGCAGGCACTGCAGCAATCAAAAAGCGAAGGTTCTTAACCCCTATGCCAGCTAATATCACCGACGCTTGGACGCTCATCACCATCGCAGGTTTGACGGTTGTCACTATCATCACGCGCTGCTTTTTCTTGTTCTCCAGCAAGTCTTGGCAGTTGCCCAATTGGGTCAATCGTGGTTTGCTTTACGCGCCCATTGCCGCCCTGTCCGCGGTGATATTGCCTGAAATCTTGATTACCAATGGACAAATGTTAACTTCATGGCAAGACGCCAAATTGTGGGCGGCGCTGGTTGCAGCTGGTGTCTATTTTTGGCGCAGAAGCGTGCTGCTGACCATGAGTTTGGGTATGCTGGTGTATTTACCGCTGCATTTGGGGCTGGGTTGGTAACCGTTTGGTAACTTACAAATGCTCTTTTAGTAACCAAACTCTGCCAAAATACATAGAAATTAAGTTACTAAATTACAACGGAGATAGAGAATGACACGCAGAGCTACCAAAATCGTCGCCACCCTAGGCCCAGCATCCAGTGACCCCGCCGTTTTAGAGCAAATGATCCGTGCTGGCGTCAACGTCATGCGGCTTAATTTCAGCCACGGCTCGGCGCAAGACCATTGCGACCGCGCAAAAATGGTCCGCGAAGCAGCCGCACGCGCTGGCACTGTCGTTGGCATCATGGCTGACTTGCAAGGACCCAAAATCCGTATCAGCCGCTTTGTGAACAATAAAATCGTGCTCGAAGTCGGCGCTAAATTCATCCTAGACGCAGGCCGCACCGAGCTGGGCGACCAAGATGCTGTCGGCTTGGACTACAAAAACCTGCCCAGCGAAGTCAAAGCGGGTGATGTGTTGCTGTTAAACGATGGCTTGATTGTGTTGACCGTTGACAAAGTCGTCGGCAAGGCCGTACATACCACCGTCAAAATGGGTGGCGATTTGTCTAACAACAAAGGCATCAACAAACAAGGAGGCGGCTTGACCGCCCCCGCGTTGACCGCCAAAGACATGGACGACATCAAAACCGCCATGAGCTTTCAAGCCGATTATTTAGCTGTCAGCTTCCCTAAAAATGGTTCTGACATGGAATTAGCGCGACAGTTGGCCAACGTCGCCGGTGCAGAGTTCAACCACAAGCCGCATTTGATCGCCAAAATCGAGCGTGCTGAGGCAATTCCAAAACTCGAAGAAATCATCATCGCCAGCGACAGCATCATGGTCGCCCGTGGCGATTTGGCGGTAGAAGTCGGCAATGCGGCCGTGCCTGCCCTACAAAAGCGCATGATCAAGCTGGCCTTGAAGCATGATAAAACCACCATCACCGCGACCCAAATGATGGAAAGCATGATCACCAACGCAGTACCCACCCGGGCTGAAGTTAGCGATGTTGCCAATGCAGTGCTGGACGGTACCGATGCCGTGATGCTCTCAGCCGAAACTGCAGCCGGCAAATACCCCGTCGAAACCGTCATCGAAATGGCCAATATTTGCGCTGCTGCCGAAGAAGCCGAAGACTCGAAATTAGACGCCGATTTTGCCGATATGCAGCTAGACCGCATCGACCAATCCATCGCCATGGGCGCTTTGTTTACCGCTCATCACTTAGGCGCAAAAGCCATCGTCGCCATGACCGAAAGCGGCAGCGCCGCCCTGTGGATGAGCCGCCACCGCATCCATATACCCATCTATGCGTTGACAGCACAAATCGCCACCCAACGCAAAATGACGCTCTACCGCAACGTACAGCCCTTGTTGATGGACGCCGAAAGCGATCGCGATACCGCTTTGGCGCAAGCCGAAACTCACCTCAAAGCCCGTGGCATCGTGCAAAAAGGCGACGTTTACGCCATCACCTGCGGCGAGCCTATGGGCACGCCTGGGGGTACGAATATGTTAAAGATTTGCCGCGTGGGTTGAGTTTACTGAGGCTATCGAGCCAGCTTTATGCTTGCACCCGATAGTTGATCATCATGCCGGCGTCGGCATGTTCGAGGTTGTGGCAATGGAAGACATAGGTCTGGTCGCCGGGGAAGCCGTGGGTGAAGTCGATCGCGATGCGCACCGTTTCACCGGGCCATACCAGCACGGTGTCTTTCCACCCCAAGTCGCTGACGGTACGCCCCTTGCCAAAACGAGCCAGCGCCGACAGCGGTGGCGGGCTGTTCAGCCGCTCCAGCACTTGAAACGAAAAGCCGTGAAGGTGTATCGGGTGCGGCATGCCCAGCGTGGGGTTGCTGATGCTCCAGATTTCTACCGTATTGCGCTTCACGTTGAACGCAATCTCGTCCATGACGAAGGTGCGCCCGTTGATCAGAAAGCGCATTTGCTGCATGGACAATTCGATCTTGCGCTGCGCTGCGCCGGCGGTGGCGATGGGTTTGATCGTTGACAACGTCGTCGGCAGTTTGGCAACAACGCGCTCCCCCGCCACCACAGACAACTTCAAGATGCTGAAAGCTTCGCCTAGTGCCAACCTAGATGAGCCCATATTGCCCATCATCTGACCCATGCCTCCCATCCCTCCCATACCGCCTTCGTTCTCCATAGGATCGAAGGCCAAGCTTTTCAGAAAAATGTCAGTGCCGGGCTGCGCCTGTCCCGCGTCAAACAGGATGTCCAAGCGCTCACCCGGTGATAAAAAGGCCTCGGTCACCGCTTCAGGCCGTTCCAGCAAACCGCCATCTGTGCCGATGACGATGAAACCCAGCGGTGTGTTGCCGGTGACAAAGGCGAGCCGGTAAATACGGGCGTTCGAGCCATTCAGCAGCCGCAGTCGGTAGCTGCGCGGTGTGACGGTGTGCACGGCATTGGGCGTTAGATTGGTTAGGACGATGTCGCCCAGCCAGCCCATCATGGCGTCATGCATGCTAGGTTTGTAAAGCAGCTTGCCTTGTGCATCGAACTGCTTGTCTTGGATGACAAGGGGCAGATCGGTCACGCCCAGCTGCAGATCGAGCGCTTTGGCCAAGTTGCGCTGGTCGTTGTCGTCCACCAAAAAGAAGCTGGCCAGACCGCTGTAGGCCTGCTTGGCAGTCAACTCGTGCGCGTGGGTGTGGTACCAGTACGTGCCGCCGCGGTCGCGCACCGTGAAGTCATAGTCGAAACGGCCGCCCTTGGCGATGGCGGTCGATGGATGTCCGTCCATGGCCGCAGGCGCATGCAGGCCGTGCCAGTGGATGATGGTCGGCTCGGCCAGCGCATTGTCCAAGCTGACCGTCAAACGCGAGCCACTCTCTATTCGCAGAATAGGGTTTTGGTAAGTCTTGCCCGCCAGTTCGGTCTGGTACAGCAAGAAAGGCGATTCGCGACCAGGCAGTAGCGGGAAGCTTGCAGCCGTAGCTCGAATTTTCAGCGGCCCGGTCACATCCAGCACCCCGAACGGTCCACTGTCCGCTGGGAGGAACAGTTTTTGCTGAAAATTCTCAGCGGCCACCGGGTCAAACGGGTAATGTCGAAACGCACCACCAGCAAGTGCTATCGAGCGAGGCGCTCCATAATACATCCAAGCCGCTCCCCCAGCGCCCGCCACAGCCGCAACGCCAGCCAATTGAAACATCTGCCTTCTGCTCAACATAGGGTTTCCTTGTTATTTTTAAAATTAGTCAGCCCCGCTTCAGGCCATGCAATGCAACAAAGCATTCGGTTTCAAAATCACTTGCCCTTTTTGGTGATGATCCATACGACTAAGCCTATAACGGCAATGCAGAGCAAAATCAGTGGCCAATATCCAGCCCCCATCCAGCCACCGCTCCACATGCCGCCTCCCCCCCACATGCCGCCATTCATCATGTTTCCACTCTGTGCTAAAGCGGCACCGCTATTCAATACAGATGCTGTAATTAGGGCTACAACAAACAAAGTCTTCATGGTTTTCTCCTAAAAAAATAGTAGATGCGTGCGTTGTTTTTGACAAAGACCGCTGCTTATAGGCTCGCCTGAGACACTTCGGTCAGTTTGCCGTTTTTAAGTTTGAAGTGGAACTTGGCGCTCACGGGCTTGGCCCATAGATCCTTGTCTTTCAATTCACGCTCAAACGTCGGTACAGCAATCGTTACCGTCGCGGCATATGCGCCGTCACCCAATAGTGCGCTGTTCGCCGAGTAGTGCAGGCCACTGCTGCCCCACATGGGCGGCAAAGGCAAGGTCATGCTTTTGCCGGTATCTTGGTTGGTCGCCATGAAAGCGGCGCCAGCGTAGGGAATACGCGTTTTGGACTTCGGATCTGTCAGTTTCAACTCAACATGAAAGCGTTCGTCTGCCGCCGGTTTATGCTCGCCCCAAGTCGGTGGATTGCCCATTTGCATCCACATCGGCTCTGACCCTTCAATTTCCAATTGAAAAATCATGTTTCCGGTCATAACGCGGCCTATGAGGACGGCGTCTTTCAAAGGGTCGGCCGCTGTTGTAAGCAGCTTGATTTTCGGTTCGATCGGTTGCGCAGCAGCAACGGTGCTATAGGCTACCAGCATGCAAAGTGCTGCGAGTGAAACTAGGGCTGTTGATTGAGTTGATTGTTGCATCTCTGCCTCCGTATGTGTTGAGTTGCCTTGAGTAGGAATAGCGTTGCTATCCGTTTCATCTTGGACTTGCAAATGCTGCCTGTCTGTAGGAGAGCACCTATAAATGCAACAGTAAAGACTGCAAATAGCCCGTATGGTTTGGTGCAATGCTTAATTTGACGCGTCTGAGCATCACAGAGCTCGCCAGAAGACGATAATCAGGTATTTGAATTACTACCCAGTGCCAAACCATGACTTCAGCGCAGCCTACTTCGGTTCACACTTCTAATCTGACTTCCCTGACCCTTCTGGCTCGAGGCAAAGTCCGCGACAACTACGCCGTCGGCAGTGACCGCATTTTGATGGTTGCCAGCGACAGGTTGAGCGCGTTTGACGTCATCATGGGTGAGCCGATTCCGGGTAAAGGCGCGTTGTTGACGCAAATGGCGCTGTTTTGGTTTGAAAAACTCGGCAAAAATGGCGCCAACCTGTGTCCGAACCATTTGACGGGTGAATCACCCGAAAGCGCCGTCACCGTAGCCGAAGTCCCTTACGTCACCGGTCGTTCCATGCTGGTGAAACGTCTCAAACCCATCCCTGTGGAAGCCGTGGTGCGCGGCTATTTGGCGGGCAGTGGCTGGGCGGAATACCAAGTGTCGCAATCGGTTTGCGGCGTCAAACTGCCCGCTGGCTTGCAAAACGCCTCCAAACTCCCCGAACCCATCTTCACCCCCGCCGCCAAAGCGATTGTGGGCGAGCACGATGAAAACATCACTTTCGAGCAAATGTGCGACAAAATCGGCGTCGATTTGGCCGAAAAAATCAAAACCCTCAGCATCGCCATCTACAAAACCGCCTACGAATTCGCCTTGACCAAAGGCATCATCATTGCCGATACCAAGTTTGAGTTTGGTTTGGACGCCGATGGTACGCTGACCCTGATGGACGAGGTGCTCACCCCCGATTCATCCCGCTTTTGGCCGTTGGAGAGTTACGTAGAAGGCAAAAACCCCCCAAGTTTCGACAAACAGTTCGTCCGCGACTGGCTAGAAACTCAAGAGTGGGATAAAACCCCGCCAGCGCCGCATGTGCCGAGAGCGGTGATCGAGAAGACAGCGGCGAAGTATCAAGAGGCTTGGAGCAGGTTAACGAGCTGACGGGTTAACGAGTTATTCCGTGCGAGGTTGCGTACAAAGCACATCAAGAGATCGTAATCTTCTTGTTCTCAAGCAGCCACCGCGCTTGATAAGCGCGCCGTGCTGACCAACCTACCTCCTTTATATACCAGCCATTCACAGATGCGCCTACCAGTGTTCCCAAAACTGGAATCGCTTGCAAGGCCTTTCGCTTGGTCAAATGCATCCCAATTTGGCGAGCCAAGCTCTTGATGCTGATAATGCCAGCCTCTTTGACGATGGAATGCTCTGCATCCGTTTTTGAATCAACAAGGCTGTCTTTAAGCAGCAAAGACGTCTCAATCGCACTTAACGCCGCCAGCGCTGCTAACTTCTCTTCCATGTCATTCGCACCTGACTCCGCCAATATCGCCAAAATAAACTCTTTCTCGCCCGTATGACCTTTGTCTCCCTTAGAAGTGACCTCAAAGCCATAGCAAACGCCAATTTTGTGAATCACGCGTAACGCCAGCACAATTACCACCGGAATATCCACCACCAGCGCAGGCAGCCCCACTGCACCTACCACGCCGCCTTCCGTCGTCGCCACGCCAATCGCCCAGTTATGCACGCTGTTGGCCAGTTTGTCAGAGGTCTCCAAATCGTGCGTTTTAAGATCCTGCACGTCTGCCATCCCAGAATCTCGCAGAATATCCTTAGAATCCGTTAGCCAGCCAGCCACAGAAGAAGACACTTTCAGCGCCGAGCTAACCGCCGCCGTCGGAATCAGCTTTTGAATCAACATCGTCAACGGCGACAGCGCAACAGTGAACACTTGCGAAGCAATAGAAGGCGATTGCCGCTTCCATTGCTCGATTTTTTTAAGCTGCGCAGATTCGTATTTTGATAATTTCATGATTTGTTGCTTCAAGTGAGCGCGTCGATCTTTTCAGACTATTTTTCTGGCATCAAAGCCACCCAGCCGTGACGAATACCTTTTGCTTTCGCCTCGTGAATAACCCATGCTGCTAAAACAGCCCAAGTAAAAAAGACGTCCAATGCGTAGCCTGATGCATACGGATTGACAAAACCGCTGCCAAAGGCGCCGAGAATGTCTGGATTTTGTAGAAACGGCGGAACACACACCACCATGAAAACAGCCGTGAATGCTGCTGCCAGTACGATTAGAAGTGAGCGGAATAGTTTGTGATTCATGTTAGGCACTCTCTATTTAAATGTGGAAAAAAGTGAATATATATCGTCATACCAAAACATCACTGCCGTTCAACCCACCCCCGGCTGCTAAGTATCAAGAGTCCTGAACGGGTTCACAATCCGCACCCCGTTCACCATCTCACCCGCGTTCATATCTTCAGAATACAAAACGGTGCAGCCGCTGGTTTTGGCGGCGGCGACAATCAGCGCATCAAAAAAACCTAGAGATCGGGTTTGGTGTAAGTCTAAGCCCATGTGGATGATGGCGGGCGTGACTTGGACAACTTCGTATTGTTCCCAAAATTCCATTTGCTGGCGAATGTCGGCATGCGGCAGCTTCAGTTTGTTCAGCGCCACGTTGCAGTATTCGCCCAGCACTTGCGTTGACAACACGCCAGTTTGATTCAGCCTCAGTTGCTTGAGCAACGACAAGGCGATGCGCTGTTTGATCGGCTCGTCGCCACTGTCTGCATAAATCAGCAAATGGGTGTCGATGAAGCAGCGTTCTTTGCTATTAATGGCGGGCATTGGCTTCTTCGCGGTTAAAAGTCCAGTTGTTCAAGCGACCTTTGGTGTTCAAACAGCGCTGTTCAAACGCATCAAAGTCTTGCTCAGCATGGGCTGTGCCAGCCAATTGCTCCAAATAGTCACGCACCACTTGGTTCAAGCTTTTCCCCATTTTGCGAGCTGCTTCCCGCGCATTTTCAGCCACGCGTTCTTCAATTGACAAGGTGATGTTCATTGCAAACTCCATTTTTACACATATTATGTGTGCACTTTATAAGTTTGTCAAGAATGCTGCCTGTTGTGTGAAGTTATTGGGAGGCGGCGGCAAAGTGTCTAGAAGCTTGGACTATGTTGACTGGTTGAATCTCTTAACTTCCCTCTTTTCAAAGAGAGAAATAAATTCACCTAACTCAAAACCACACTACTCAACCTCCGCCTATAAGTCGCCACAGTCGCATCCACCGGCGGAATCTGGCCATCTGCCACTTTCACGGGGGCGGGTTCTATGATGTCCAGAATGGCGATGTAGGTTTTGCGGGCTTGGTCGTCGTTCCAGGTTTTGTCGCGCATCAAGATTTCTAGCAGTTCGTCCATCGCGTCTGTCCAGCGTTGCTGCGCCATCAAAAGTTGGGTTTTGGCGAAGCGGGCTTCAAAATCTCGTTTGTTGGCGGCAATTTTGCTGTCAAAACCTTGTAAAAGGCTATTTTCAGCATCATTTATGGGGGTAGCCGGCGTATTTATTGCCTTAGTAGCTATCAAATGCATAGTATCAACAGCATCCATCCAGCGTTTCAAAGAATCAAACTTGCGCACCACGCTGGTTTTGGCGATCACGGGGGCGAAGGCGATTTTGGCGTCGTCGTCGCGGCCTAGAATCATCAGCAGTTTGACCAAATCGAAGCGGGCGGTTTCGTCTTCGGGGGCAGCTTTTAGCTTGTCAACCAGCTTGTTTAGCGCCATTTCAGGGGTGATTTCAGTCAACGCGTCATCGCTATTTTGCTCATCGGCTTCAGTTTCCGGCGCGGGGGGCAGGTGTTTGTCTAAAAATTCTTTGAGTTTGTCCTCTGGCTGTGCGCCCTGAAAACCATCCACTGGCTTACCACCCATCATCAAAATGCAGGTCGGAATGCTCTGCACGCCAAACGCTTGCGCAATTTCTTGCTCTTGGCTGGCATCCACTTTCGCCAAAATGAAGCGTCCGGCGTACTCAGCTTCTAGCTTTTCCAGCAGTGGGACGATGATTTTGCATTGCTCACTCTTAGGATGCCAAAAATCGACCAAAACGGGGGTGGTCATCGACGCTTGGATGATGTCGGTGTCAAAAGTGGCGCGGGTGATGTCAATCATGGGGAATTTGGGGCTTTAAAAACGTAAAATCGTATTATCCGAGATTATCCGTTCGAGCCGTCATTCCCGCGAAGGCGGGAATCCACAAGCACCCACCATGGATTCCCGCCTTCGCGGGAATGACAGAGTTAAGCAGGAATGACAGGTTATTGACATACAAATATGCAAAGCAACAAAAGCGATATGACCCAAGCCATCCAAGTCGGTGTTTTGATGGGTTCCAACTCCGATTGGGACACCATGCAGCACGCCGTCGCTATCCTGCAAGAGTTCGGCATCGCGCACGAGGCCCGTGTCGTCTCCGCGCACCGCATGCCTGACGACATGTTTGCTTATGCCGAAGCGGCAGCAGGTCGTGGCCTGCAAGCCATCATCGCTGGCGCAGGCGGGGCGGCGCATTTGCCGGGCATGTTGGCGGCT
>JANPLX010000065.1:0-3311 GCA_031422495.1 Polaromonas sp.
CTTTGGGTGTTGGAATCACATACGACTTGACGCCAAGGCTCAGCTTACGCGGTGACGCTGACATGAGCTTCAAACGCGCTAAAAACCAAGTTCATCCAGCATGGACAGATGATAAATTTGTGGGATTAGGCTTGCAATATAGGTTTTAAAAATTAAATCTATAAGAAAAAAAACCAGCTGAACCACGTTCAGCTGGTTTTTTTATGCTGAAACTCTCTTATTGCCCGGCTGGCTTCACGTCATTTGGGTGGACCACAGCCTGCTGGTCGGTTTGCTCAGAATCAACTTCTTCGCCCTCTTGTGGCTCAACGGGATCGCCCACTTTACGCTCAGACTTCATCTTGAGCTTTTCCTCTTTTTTCTTCTTTTTTGCGAGTTCTTTTTGACGCTTTTCGAAGCCGTAATTAGGAGTTGCCAAGGTGATCTTTCAGTGATTTCAGTAAATAAGATATTGCACTGACTTTAACAGCTAATTCAAACTGAATGTAATGCTAATGAAATGCAAGTTTCATAGCTTGCTCTAAATCGGCTTGCAAATCTTCTACTGCCTCTAAACCAATCGAAAACCGCACCAAATGGCCGGGTTTCACGGAATGCGGCCATGCGCCACTGCGCAGCGCTTTCACGTCGTAAGGCACCACCAAACTGACAGGTCCGGCCCAGCTGAAACCAAGCTTGAAATGTTTCAAAGCATCACAAAATGCATCAACTTGCGCGCTACTGAATGTGGCGTCGATCATGATGCTGAACAAACCAGCGGCATGGTCATTGTTCTTTCCCGTTGCGCAAACAGCTTTCCAGCTGTCATGCCCAGGCGAACCTTCTAGCGCTGGATGCAGCACTTGTACCACCTCAGCACGCTTGCCCAGCCACTGCGCCAAATACCGCGCTGCCATATCGTGCGCTTTGTAGCGTAGCGCCATGCTGGGCAGTGAGCGCAAGACTGACTCTATATCGTTGACGCCCACGCAGTAACCCATGCGCATGTGGCACAGCTTGATGAGCTTGAAGAGATCAGCGTCACGCGTGATCACGCTGCCCATCAACACATCGCCGCCACCGCTGGGGTATTTGGTTAAAGCATGGCTCGAAATGTCCGCACCTAATCCTGCGCCATCCAGATCAAATGGGTTAAACGCCAAACCCGCGCCCCAGGTGTTGTCCAGCGCCGTCAAAATCCCTTTGGCTTTGCAAATTTTGAGCAAGGCGGGCAAATTAGGAAACTCCATGGTGATAGAGCCTGGCGCTTCTAGCCACACCAGCTTGGTTTTTGGCGAAATTTTGTCTGCCAAATCCTCGGGGTTCATGGCGTCGTAGCTGGCAAAGCTGATGCCGAAATGGCTTAGTTCAGCGCCTGCTAATACCTTACTTGGACCATATACATTGCCAGGAAGCAACACCTCGTCGCCCGGTTTCAGCACGGCAAAGTTAACCAAGGCAATGGCAGCCAAGCCGCTAGGCACTAGGCTGCAATACGTACCGCCTTCTAAGGTGCACAAGCGCTCTTCCAGCAAAAACGTGGTCGGCGTGCCTTTGGTACCGTAAGTGTATTGGTGCCCCAACTCATCAAAATAGCGCGCACGCATGGCTTTGGTGTTGGGGAAAAAGATGGTGGACGCTTTGAACACGCCTGGCTGCGGCGCACTGTAGCCCTCTGGCGGCTGGTAGGGGTGATGAATAAGTTGCGTTGTTTTATCCATCAAACCGCCTTAAAAAAGAGATTACGAAAAAATTAAGTTGAACTCATTTATTTTTTAAACCGACCACTTGGTAATCAGCTGTTCCACACGCGTTGAGTCATAACCCTCAAACGGCTGATGAATCCATGGGTTGGTCGGCAAATGCTCTACTGAATAATCAGCTTGGAATGCAGAGACACCCTTGGTCCACAGCACCGCAGTGCGAAGCTCGGTGATCGGGGTGTAGTTGTTTTTCAGCTGGTCAATCACCTTGATCAAGGTGTGACCGGTGTCTGCCAAATCGTCCACCAGCAGCACTTTGCCAGCGATTTCGCCTTTGGGCGTGGTGATGAAGCGGGCGATGTCCAAATTGCCCTGTTGCGTGCCGGCTTCGGCGCGGTAGGAGCTGGTGGACATGATGGCCAAAGGCACATTAAAGATACGCGACAAAATATCACCAGGGCGCATACCGCCGCGAGCCAGGCACAAAATCGTGTCGAACTGCCAACCCGATTGGTGAATTTTGATGGCGAGTTTTTCGATCAGGTTGTGGTACTCGTCATAGCTCACGTACAGGTGTTTGCCGTCTTCAGTTAACATCATTTGTCCCTTATTATCAATAATTTGCTATTAATTTTATAGCTGCTTAATTAATAAATACGCCGGCTATAGACATATTTACGCAAAAAACGGGTGCTTCATCATAATCGTATGGTCACGGTCAGGACTCGTCGAAATCACATCAATCGGCACGCCAGTCACCTCACCAATGCGCTCCAAATAGCGTTTGGCATTGGCCGGCAGCTTGGCGTACTCGGTCACGCCGACGCTGGATTCACTCCAGCCTGGCAGGGTTTCATAAATCGGTACGCAGCGCTCGATATCGTCTGCGCCCATCGGCAAGATGTCGATGGTCTGGCCGTCCAAGGTGTAGCCGACGCAGAGTTTCAGCTCGGTCAAACCGTCCAGCACGTCCAGCTTGGTGATGCACAAACCGGTGATGCCGTTGACCTGGGCGGAACGCTTCAGCAAGGCCGCGTCAAACCAACCGCATCTTCTATAGCGGCCTGTCACCACACCGCGCTCCGCACCTACAGTGCTCATGTGGTGGCCCGGCGTACCTTCTTTTCGCCATTCCAACTCGGTCGGGAACGGGCCACCGCCGACGCGGGTGCAGTAAGCTTTGGTGATGCCCAGCATGTAGTGCAACAAGTTCGGGCCCACGCCAGAACCAGCAGCAGCATTACCCGCGACGCAGTTGCTGGACGTGACAAAGGGGTAAGTGCCGTGGTCCACGTCTAACAGCGTGCCCTGCGCGCCTTCAAACAACAGCGGTTTGCCGTGACGGCGGGCTTCGACCAGCAAATGTGAAACGTCGGCGAGCATCGGCGAGATGTCTTCACCGGCCTTCAGCAGCATCTCGAACGTCTTCTGAAAATCCACCTCCGGCGCGTTCAAATAATTTTTGAGCATGAAGTTGTGATATTCGAGCACTTCGCGGAGTTTTGCCTCTAGCGTCGGCTCCAGCAGGTCGTGCAGACGAATCGCGCGGCGTGCGACCTTGTCTTCATACGTCGGGCCGATGCCGCGACCGGTGGTCCCGATTTTTTCATCGCCGCGTTTGGCTTCGCG
>JANPLX010000066.1:0-10872 GCA_031422495.1 Polaromonas sp.
GCGCAAGCTGCTGCAAAATTAGCTGCAAAAGGTGCTGACATCACGCCGTCTAGTTTGAATTCAGAGATGTCCCTTGCGCATGTGTCGGATCCTGATTTGATCATTCGCACGGGAGGTGAGCAACGCTTAAGTAATTTTTTATTGTGGCAAGCTGCGTACTCTGAACTTTACTTTAGCGACAAATTATGGCCAGATTTTGATGCTGTGGCGCTTGATGAAGCGATTGATGCGTTTATTCAACGTGAGCGTCGATTTGGCAAAACGTCCGAGCAAATTCAGTCTATAGCGACGGCTTGACAGATTCGCTTTGTCGCACTTAGAAATTACATCATCCAGTTAACTCAAGGCGAAAAAATGCTTAAACAACGCGTCATCACTGCCTTGATCATGTTGGCCATCGTGATTCCAACTTTGCTGTACCCGAGCGCATGGCCTTTTTGCTTGCTCGCCTTATTATTTATGGCTGCAGGCGCTTGGGAATGGGCTCGAATGAATGGCTTGAAAGAAACAGGATCGATTTGCTTCGCAGGTTTTTTTGCTTTGGGTGCCGCGATCAGTTGGTATTTTGGTTTTTTGAACATGGCTATGCCGAATGTTTGGATCGTTGCAAGCGGGTTTTGGGTGCTCAGCAGTGCTTGGTTACTATCCACTGGCGTGGCAGGTTGGTCAAGAATACCAGTCGGACTGCGTCGCGCAGGGGGTTTAGTCGCACTGTGGCTAGCTTGGTTGGCCGTTTCCCAAGCGCGTATACAAAGCGTGAATTTTTTGATGTCTGTCTTGTGTCTGGTTTGGGCCGCAGATACTTTTGCCTATTTCGCAGGTAGAACATGGGGTGGTAAATTCAGTAAAAACAAGCTGGCACCCACGATTAGCCCTGGTAAGAGCTGGGAAGGCGTTTGGGGAGGTATTGTTGGCGTTTTCTTACTGGCAGCTGCTTGGGTTTGGGCGGATAGTCATTGGCTAAATGTTGGGCAAAACGCTGGGCAAAACGGCATGACAAGTTTATATACACGACTCAATAGCCAGCATGTGGTGTTGATGGTTGTTGCCCTGCTGTTTTTAACGGCCATGAGTGTGATTGGCGATTTGATTGAATCGTTGATCAAGCGCAGTGCTGGCTTCAAAGATTCAAGTGCTTTGCTGCCCGGGCATGGTGGCGTGCTGGATCGTATGGACGCACTCTTGCCCACGCTACCCATTGCCATGATGCTGGCTACACTGATTAATTAACCAATAGCCTGAGTGACAGATCGACGACATGACTAAGCAACGCATTGCCATTCTTGGTTCAACAGGCTCAGTCGGAACGAGTACGCTTGATGTGATTGCTAGGCATCCTGATAAATTTGAAGTTTTTGCGCTTACCGCTTCAACGCAAGTTGACTTGATGCTCGCGCAAATCGTTCAATTCAAGCCCAAATTTGCAGTCATGGCTAGTGTTGATCATGGTCGTGAATTAGAGCGATTAATTAAGTTAAATTCAATACCAGTCGATATATTATATGGCTCATTAGCTATTGAAAATATAGCAAAACACGAGTCTGTTGATGTTGTCATGGCGGCTATCGTAGGCGCAGCTGGATTGGCACCTTGTCTAGCGGCAGCAAAAGCGGGGAAGCGGTTGCTGCTAGCAAACAAAGAGGCTTTGGTTGTTGGCGCTGAGTTGTTTTTAGATGCCGTTCAATTAGGTGGAGCGACACTGCTTCCGATTGACAGTGAGCATTCAGCTATTTTTCAATGCTTACCTACTGACCGGGCTAACTGGGAAAACAGTGTTGAAAAAATCATATTGACGGCTTTGGGCGGACCTTTTCGTACGCGAGAGGTTGCAACACTTCATTCGGTTACACCTAATGAAGCATGCTCGCATCCAAATTGGGTTATGGGTCGAAAAATCTCTGTCGATTCAGCCACGATGATGAACAAGGCGCTCGAAGTCATCGAAGCTAAATACTTGTTTGGCGTTGAACTTAGTCAAATTGAAGTAGTCATACACCCGCAAAGTGTGATTCATTCCATGGTGCAGTTTCGTGATGCATCTGTCTTGGCGCAATTGGGTACACCTGATATGCGTGGCCCGATTGCTTATGGTTTGTCTTGGCCAGAAAGAATCGAAAACGGTGCGGCAGCCATTGATTTTAAAAACTTATCTGCTATGACTTTTGAATCTACTGATAGTAATAACCATCCGGCACGTTTTCCCGGTTTGTCCTTAGCCTGGGACGTGCTGTGTGCACCAGCTGGAACCACTGCTGTGTTGAATGCTGCTAATGAAGTGGCCGTACAGGCCTTTTTAGATGAACGTATTCGCTTTGATCAAATTCATGCGGTGAATCAATCGACGCTGGCCTGTGTGCTGCCTGCGAAACCCATGAATCTTGATGATTTGTTGGAGATTGACGCGCAATCGCGGTATGCTGCGCTGGCGCAAGTTAAGCTTTTTGAAAGATAAGCCATGATGACTGTACTTGCCTTTATCGTTGCTTTGGCTTTGCTCATCACCATCCATGAATATGGGCATTACAGAGTCGCGGTAGCTTGTGGCGTCAAGGTTTTGAAGTTTTCGGTCGGCTTTGGTAAAACTATTTTCAAATGGCAGCCCAAAGGCTCTGATACCGAATTTGTTATCGGCCTGCTGCCATTAGGTGGTTTTGTAAAAATGCTGGATGAACGCGAAGCGCCCGTTGCGCCAGATCAAAAACATCTTGCTTTCAACAACCAACCCTTGCGTAAACGCGCAGCTATTGTGGCTGCCGGACCGCTGGCTAATTTGATACTGGCCATTTTGCTTTACTCCATTGTTAATTGGATGGGGGTACAAGAGGCTAGGGCTATTTTGGCAAGTCCTTCAGTAGGATCTGTTGCTCAGCGCGCGGGTTTGATGGGTGGTGATTTTGTAAACCAAGGTGGATTTGTAGGTGAAGAATTACAGACTATTCAATCCATCGAAGATTTGCGCTGGCTGGTCACTCGTGGTGCCTTGAACGGTCAAAATGTGCGTTTGGCAGTCTCAAAAACACCAGACTCTGCTAGCCGAGAAGTTATATTGGATCTTGAGAAGCTTGATGCCCACGAAGTAGATGCGCAACTGTTTCAAAAAATAGGTATCACTGGGCCATGGACAAAACCAGTCTTAGGCGACATGCAAGACGACGGAGCCGCAAAAAAAGCTGGTTTACAAAAAGGTGATGTCGTCACTAAGATTGACTTAGAAACCGTTGTGGATGGTCAACAATTGCGTCAACTCATACGTGAATCTGTGACCGAAAAAGATGGCAAAACTATTGCGTTGACCAAAAATTGGACCATTCTTAGAAATGGTCAAAGTCTAGAAATATCCGTTACTGCTGATGTGAAGGCTGAAGCAAATCGTCAAATTGGCAGAATCGGTGCTTATGTAGGCTCGTTACCCGAAATGACAACTGTAAGTTATGGTTTTTTGGATGGTTTGCAAGCTGGCGCTGAGAAAACGTGGGATGTTTCGGTCTTGACGCTCAAAATGATGGGGAAAATGCTGATTGGGCAGTCGTCTGTAAAGAATTTGAGTGGTCCCTTAACTATCGCCGATTACGCCGGAAAATCAGCCAGTTTGGGTCTGACACCATATCTTTTATTTCTAGCTCTGATTAGTGTTAGCTTGGGAGTTCTTAATTTGTTACCGCTACCCGTGTTGGACGGTGGCCATCTGATGTATTATCTCTGGGAAGGCGTGATGGGAAAGCCCGTATCAGAACTGTGGACTGAGCGCTTGCAACGAGGCGGCGTAGCCTTGCTATTTAGCATGATGTTCATAGCACTCTACAACGATGTGACAAGACTATTTGCAATTTAATGAAACAATCAAACAAACCAAACTTCAATAGCAATATGCTAGCTCATAACGCACGAAAAGCAGTTTTCTTGGCCGTCACACTTTTAGCCTCTTCGACGGCTTGGGCGGTAACGCCATTCGCAGTCAAAGATATCCGTGTTGAGGGCTTACAGCGCGTGGAGCCTGGCACCGTTTTTGCGACATTGCCTTTTCGCATTGGTGATACTTATGATGATGAAAAAGGTTCTGTAGCCATCCGTTCGCTGTTTGCGTTGGGCGTGTTTAAAGATGTTCGCGTTGAAGTGAGTGGCGATGTGCTGGTATTGATCGTTGAAGAACGACCAACGGTGGCCGCCATTGAATTTTCTGGTACAAAAGAATTTGACAAAGAAGCGCTTAACAAGGCCATGCGAGAAATTGGCTTATCAGATGGACGTCCTTTTGACAAAGCTTTGCTCGACAAAGCTGAGCAAGAGTTGAAACGTCAGTACTTAACACGTAGTTTGTATGCTGCTGAAATCGTCACAACCGTAACACCAATCGAGAGAAATAGGGTCAATTTAACCTTCAGCGTGGTCGAAGGCGATATTGCCAAAATCAAAGAAATTCGTATTAATGGCAATAAGGCATTCAGTGAATCAACGCTTCGTGGATTGTTTGATTTAGACACGGGCGGTTTCTTGAGCTGGTACACCAAAAGTGACCGCTATACGAAATCTAAGTTAAATGCAGATATTGAAACACTGCGGTCATACTATTTATCTCGCGGTTTTCTAGAATTTAGAGTTGAATCCCAGCAAGTATCCATTTCCACCGATAAAAAAGACATTGCTATTGCTTTAGATATTGTTGAAGGTGAACGCTTTACTGTGTCTGAAGTCAAGCTAGCTGGTGGTTATTTGAACAAAGACGAAAAGTTCAAATCGTTGGTGACAATTGCTGCCGGCCAAGACTACAACGCTGACAAAATCGCTGAAACTAACAAAGCTTTCATTTCCTATTTTGGCGATTTTGGTTTTGCGTTCGCTCGTGTTGTTGTCAAGCCTGAAATTGACCGTACGAAAAACCAAGTGTCGTTGACTTTGACCGCTGAACCCGGACAGCGCGCTTATGTTCGACGCATTAATATTTCCGGCAACACGCGTACGCGTGACGAAGTGATACGTCGTGAATTCCGTCAGTTTGAATCATCATGGTACGACGGGGAAAAATTAAGAGTTTCACGCGATCGTGTCGATCGTCTTGGATTTTTTAAAGATGTACAAATTGACTCGCAAGAAATTCCTAACGCACCCGATCAAGTTGACATCAATATTGTGGTTGTCGAAAAGCCAACAGGAAATTTGACCTTTGGTGCTGGCTATTCAACGTCTGACAAATTAACATTTCAATTTGGCATCAAACAAGAAAATATTTTCGGATCTGGAAATTATTTAGGCGTCGATGTCAACACGAGTAAATTGAACCGCGCGCTGACAGTGACTTCAGTAGACCCTTATTTTACGGATGACGGTATATCGCGAACATTCGATGCTTTTTATCGCACAACATCGCCAGTTTCTGCGGTCGATGGTGATTACAAAATTCAGACCATCGGCGGCGGCGTCAAATTTGGCATACCAATTAGTCCAACAGATACAGTGTATTTCGGTGTAGGTGCCGAGAATAATAAAATTGTCCCAGGTACGAGATTGCCCGCTTCATACCAAGCGTATGCAGATCAATTTGGTTACAGCAGTTATTCGCTGCCCTTAGCTATCGGATGGTCTAGAGACGACAGAGACAGTGCGCTGACGCCAACGTCAGGCCGTTATCAGCGCTTCTCTACGGAATGGAGCCCCTATGGAGATGTGAATTACGTTAAAGCAACAGGTCAGTTTCAACAATACTTTCCATTGAATAAGCAATATACGCTAGCCTTTAATACCGAAGTCAATTGGGGCAAAGGATTAGGTGGTAAACCTTTCCCTGTCTTTAAGAATTCATATTCTGGTGGATTAGGTTCTGTTCGTGGATTTGAGCAATCTTCGATTGGCCCAAGAGATACAGTTACTGACATCCCTTTAGGCGGACCTAAAAAAATAACATTTAACACTGAGTTTATTACCCCGTTTCCAGGCGCCGGCAATGACAAATCTCTCAGGCTGTATGCCTTCTTTGATGCTGGTAGTGTTTACGGCGAAAACGATCCAGTGTCATTCAAAGACTTGCGGACATCAACAGGTATTGGTCTAAGCTGGATTTCACCCATTGGGCCATTGCGCATTGCCTATGCAAAACCATTGCGTACGCAGTCAACTGATAAAATACAAAAAGTGCAATTTCAAATCGGAACTTCTTTCTAATGAATACTTCTCTCGTTCAATCTCGTTATAGTTTGTTTTTGGTTTTAGCACTGGGTCTTGTAGGTGCATCTAGCTCAGTATCGGCGCAAGAATTCAAAATCGGGTTCATCAATACCGATCGCATTTTTCGTGATGCTAACTCTGCAAAAGCCGCGCAAGCTAAGCTTGAGCAAGAATTTTTGCGCCGTGAAAAAGAGTTGAACGATCAGGGCAACCAGCTAAAAGCTATCGCTGATAAGCTTGAAAAAGATGCGCCTACATTGTCTGAGGCACAACGCACTACGCGCCAAAAACAAGTCGGTGACCAAGATCGTGACTTCCAGCGCAAGCGCCGCGAATTTCAAGAAGATTTGAATGTTCGTAAAAACGAAGAGTTGCAGCAGGTATTAGAGCGAGCCAATAAAGTCGTTAAGCAAGTCGCTGAAGCGGAAAAGTATGACTTGGTGGTGCAGGAAGTTGTCTATATCAACCCTAAGCATGATATTACCGACAAGGTGTTAAAAGTCTTGAACGCAACTAAATAAGCTGCAAATTACTTTGGATTTGGTTCACGTGTGGGCATTTATCTACATCAAATCATCCAAGCTTTAGGTGGGCATCTTTACGGAGATGGCAATATTCAAATCACGGGTCTTGCTTCGCTTAAGCAGGCTAGCTCGTCACAGATCAGCTTCGTAAGTAATGCCAAATACGAGCAAGAGCTTGCAGATTCTCAAGCGGGCTGTGTCATCGTTAGTCCACATTTAGAAACAGTAGCTAAAAAGCGTGGCGCTAGCATCGTTTCAGACCAACCCTACGTTTATTTTGCGCTGCTAACGCAATTGTGGAAGCAGCAGCATTCGCCAAAAAATCTTGGCTCAATTCACCCTAGTGCTGTTGTTGACGCTACGGCTGTCGTAGACAAAACTGCAGTCATTGGCCCATTGTGTGTTGTTGAGGCAAATGCTCATATTGCTTCAAACACGGTACTCAAATCACGCGTCACTGTTGGTGAGAACTGCATTATTGGCGAAAACAGTATCCTGCATTCAGGCGTTGTCATAGGCGCCGATGGATTTGGTTTTGCACCTCAAAAATCTGAAAATGAACTAACTTGGGTGAAAATTGAGCAATTAGGCGCAGTAAAGATTGGCAATGATGTTGAAATCGGTGCCAATACCTGTGTGGATCGTGGCGCATTGCATGATACGGTGATTGAAGACGGTGTGAAACTCGATAACTTGATCCAAATCGGGCACGGCGTTCGTATTGGTCATCATACTGTTATTGCGGCGGCAACAGCGGTGGCTGGCAGTACCGAGATTGGCGCGTATTGCATGATTGGTGGCTGCGTCAGCATTGCTGGGCACTTGTCGATTGCACCGCATACCGAAATATCAGGCGCTTCTGTGGTGACCCATTCCATTCACAAAGCAGGTACTTACGCGGGCTTGTTTCCTCTGGATGACAGTGTTTCATGGGCTAAAAATGCTGCTGCCTTGAAGCAACTGTCCAGCTTGCGAGATAGACTACGGTTGATTGAAAAAAAACTAAAAGACTAAAAATATCAAAGACCTATAAGAATCGATAAATATTCATCGCACAATATAGAAACAATTAAGAAAGAAAAAATCACCATGATGGACATTTACCGTATTCTCAAGCAACTGCCACACCGCTACCCCTTCGTGTTGGTGGACAGAATCACCGAGCTTGAAAAAGGCAAATACATCAAAGGTTACAAAAACGTTTCTATCAACGAACCCTATTTCGTCGGCCACTTCCCACACCGCCCCGTGATGCCAGGTGTGTTGATCGTTGAAGCTTTGGCGCAAACCGCAGCTTTGCTAGGCTTTGACACCTTGGGCGTGACGCCTGATGACAAAACCATGTTTTATTTTGCAGGTATTGATGGCGTACGCTTCAAAAAACCGGTTGCCCCTGGCGACCAACTTTGCTTAGAAGTGCATATTGACCGCGTGCGCTCTGGCATGTGGAAATTTCAAGGCAAAGCCACTGTGGATGGAGAGATTGTTACAGAAGCCACCATCATGTGCACGATTCGTATGCTGGGGGAAGATGATTGATTCACGGCACAGCATTAGTTGATGCAAAGGCGCAGCTAGACAGCAGCGTTGAAATTGGCCCCTACAGCATTGTTGGGCCGCACGTTTCTATAGGCGCTGGCACACGTGTCGGCGCGCATTGTGTGATTGAAGGTCGCACCACGATTGGCAAAGACAACCATGTCTTCCAATTCAATTCGATTGGTGCTATTCCACAGGACAAAAAATATGCTGGCGAGCCTTGCGAACTGCATATTGGCGATCGCAACACTATCCGCGAGTTTTGCACGCTGAATATTGGCAGCCCCGGCGATGCGCAAGTTACCCGCGTGGGACATGACAACTGGATCATGGCTTATGTGCATATCGCACACGACTGCCAAATAGGGAGCAACACGGTTTTGGCCAACAATTCAACGTTAGCGGGTCACGTGCATTTGGCTGATTGGGTGATTGTGGGCGGGCTCACAGGTATCCACCAATTCGTCAAAATCGGTGCACACGCCATGGTCGGATTCTCCAGCGCCGTTACCCAAGATGTTCCGCCGTTCATGATGGCTGACGGTAACCCTTTGTCAGTGCGTGGTTTCAACATTGAGGGTCTGCGCCGCCGCCAGTTCAGCGAAGAGCGCATTTCTGCCATCAAGCAAATGCACAAATTGTTGTACCGCACTGGTAAAACCTTGGCTCAGGCTACTGCCGACATAGCCGAACTTAACCAAAGCATGCCCCAAGCAGCAGCTGAAGTGGCTTTGATGAGCCAATTCCTAGCGCAAAGCACGCGCGGCATAGCCAGGTAATTGGCTCGGTGAAAGCTGATTCACCGAAGTTTTCATTGGTAGCTGGCGAAGCTTCCGGTGATTTATTAGCAGGTTTGCTGCTTGATGGTTTGCAACATAAGTGGCCAAACATGCAAGCCAGCGGCATTGGCGGTGCGCGCATGCTGGAGCGCGGTTTCAAAGCTTGGTGGCCTAGCGATAAATTGTCCGTTTTCGGCTATGTGGACGCTTTGCTACACTACCGCGAAATTTTTGGTATCCGCAACCAGCTCAAAACCAAGCTTTTAGCCAATCCACCTGAGGTGTTCATCGGCGTAGATGCACCTGATTTCAACTTGGACTTAGAAGCCGACTTACGCCAAACAGGCATCAAAACCGTCCATTTCGTCTGCCCCTCTATCTGGGCGTGGCGGGCCGAGCGGGTGGAAAAACTCAAAAAAAGCTGCGACCACGTGCTCTGTGTTTTCCCGTTTGAGCCTGAAATTTTGGCTAAACACGGTATTCCTGCCACCTTTGTTGGCCACCCGCTGGCATCTGTCATTCCGATGCAGCCTGACAAAGCGTCTGCACGCAAACTGCTGGGTTTAGACATAAAAGACAAGGTTGTCGCGGTTTTGCCAGGCAGCCGTTTAAGTGAGATAAAACACCTCGCACCACGATATTTTAAGGCTGTAGCTGACGTATTTATTGTCTATCCAGCTATGAAATTCATAGTACCTTCTATCCCTAAGCACATGCCTTTGCTACAGCAAATAGCCAAAGAATGTGGCGTTGAAAATCAGGTGCAAATCATCTCCGGTCAATCTCACACCGCATTAGAAGCCTGCGATGTGACCTTGATCACCAGTGGCACAGCCACCTTAGAAGCCGCTTTGTACAAACGCCCCATGGTGATTGGATACGCGCTGAACTGGTTGAGCTACGAAATCATGAAGCGTAAAAAACTGCAACCTTGGGTCGGTTTGCCGAATATTTTGAGCGGCAAATTTGTTGTCCCAGAGTTGATTCAAAATGACGCCACGCCAGAAGCCTTGGCCGCTGCCACCTTGGCATGGTTTGATGCGCCCGAAAAAGTAGCTGATTTAGAGCGACAATTCACCACCTTACACACCCAATTGCTCAGAAACACCTCAGAATTAGCCGCCGATGCCATCGCCCAAGTCCTTAATTCCTAAGTTAGCGCCTCAGCCAAAACCCGTTAAAACGGTCAAAAAACCTAGGAAAATCCCAAAAAGTATTCCTGAGCGTCTTTTGAAGGCAGAACAAGTCGCTTTGTCTTGGGACGCCCCAGGTTTAATGGCAGGCGTTGACGAAGCGGGGCGTGGTCCCTTGGCGGGCCCAGTCGTCGCCGCCGCTGTGATTTTGGATGATTTGCGCCCCATCAAAGGCTTGGCAGATTCCAAAACACTGACAGCTGCCCGCCGTGAAAAACTCTACGACGAAATCCGCGCCAAAGCGCTGTGCTGCTCAGTCGCCGAAGCCAGCGTCGCTGAAATTGACGAACTCAACATCTTGCAAGCCACCATGCTGGCCATGCGTCGCGCGGTCGAAGGCTTGCGCCTGAAACCCGTCAAAGTGCTGGTCGACGGCAATCGAATTCCCAAATTAGACATGCTGGCAGAGGCGATTGTGAAGGGCGACAGCAAAGTGCAAGCGATATCAGCTGCCTCTATTTTGGCCAAAGTCACCCGTGATCGCTGGTGTGCTGAGTTGCACGACAAGTTCCCACAATATGGTTTCGATCAACACAAAGGCTACGGCACAGCGCAACACGTGGCCGCACTGAACGAATTTGGCGCTTGCCCAGAGCACCGCCGTACTTTTGCGCCAGTGACGGCCGTCCTGAATAAGTTGAAAAAGTAGTATCAAACATGACCTCGCCCGAAACCGTC
>JANPLX010000067.1:0-32259 GCA_031422495.1 Polaromonas sp.
GGTCAAGCACGCCGAAGTCATTTTGCAGAAGTTAGGGCTCACTTACCGTGTGGTTAGCCTGTGTACGGGTGACATGGGTTTTGGCGCAGCGAAAACCTACGATCTGGAAGTCTGGTTGCCGTCGCAAAACACCTACCGCGAGATCAGCTCCGTTTCCAACTGCGAGGCCTTCCAAGCCCGCCGCCTGCAAGCGCGTTTTAAAAACGCGCAGGGCAAGATGGAGTTTGTGCATACGCTCAATGGCTCGGGGCTGGCGGTTGGCCGTGCCTTGGTGGCCGTGCTGGAAAACTACCAAAACGAAGACGGCTCGGTGACGATTCCTGAAGTTTTACGCTCTTATATGGGCGGCTTGGAGAAGCTGACTCCAGCCTAAAGATGGCTACTATGCAACGCGCTCCTAAACCTGAAATCGACCCTGCCAAAGCAGACAAAGACGCAAAACCACGCGTTCGACCACCCAGAACCACAGTTGCTGACCGCCAAGGTTTACCGCGTGGTAGTGTGCGAGCGCCAGTTTCTCAAGCTAAAACAGCCTCAGAAAACCGCCCCGATCGTACAAAACAAGCAAACATTGCCGAACAAAAAGTCGGCGACCGTTTGGCCAAACGCCTCGCAGCCCAAGCCAATTGCTCCCGCAGCCAAGCCGAGCAATACATAGAAGGCGGTTGGGTGCGGGTCGATGGCCAAGTCATCGAATCCGTGGGCGCACGCGTCTTGGCGCATCAGACCATCGAGTTGGACAAAAACGCCAGCCTGGAAGCACTGGAAGAAATCACGATTTTGATGCACAAACCCGTAGGTTTTGATTCTGGCGAAGGCGGCAACCCAGCTTTGCTACTGCTTGACCCCGCCAAACAATCCATTGATCCTAATCTTGCCGGTGGTGCAGCTGCATCTACGCGTTTCTTGCAACGCCATTTCACCAATTTAACACCAACCACGCCTTTGCCGAATGAGGCCAGCGGCTTGATCGTCTTCACCCAAGATTTCCGAATCGCCAGAAAATTGAACGACGATGCTGACCGCGTCGAGCAAGAGTGTTTGGTGCAAGTGGCCGCCATACCCACGCCCTCAAATCGAGGCAAGTTGCACGACGATGACCTCTACCAAGCCATCGACCGTCTCTGCCATGGCCTGAGCTTCAATGGTATCCCGCTGCCGCCGATCAAAGTCAGCGTCGCCCAGCAAACCGACGATCAAACCTGGCTGCGCTTCGCCTTCAAAGGCATACGCCCCGGCCAAATCCCAGAAATGATAGACCGCGTAGGCCTGCGCCTCTTGGCCATCAAACGCATCCGTATTGGACGCATCCCGATGGGTGATTTGGCGGTGGGGGAGTGGCGGTATTTGCCGACGTATAAGAGGTTTTAAGTTGATGTCGCTGCCATTGGACGCATTTATTGGGTACGACCACTCATTCGCCGGGCAATTAAAGAAGGCAGTCGCACCAAAAACTCCAAAAACAAGCGGCTGTGCATCCATGTCAGCAAAATATTGTCTCGCACGTATTTAAAGTGGGATACACCGCCTTGCGAGGCATCGAAATACTTGACGGGTGCGTCGATATTTTCTGGCTTTAGACCTTCCCAGCACAGTCTCACTGCTGCCTCGGGGTCAAAATCAAAACGCCGCATCCAGCGGTTTTTTAACATCACCGTTTGCAATTCGCGCATGGGGTAAACGCGAAATCCGTAGAGGGAATCGCCTATGCCTGCGCCCACAGTTTCCAAATTAGCCCACCAGTTAGACACTTTTCGACCATTCACGCGCAATGCTGGGGCGTTTGCGTCAAAAACTGGCTTGCCTAAGATCAAATGCGATGGTTTGGCTAGTGAGCGCGCCATGAAGGTCGGAATCAAATCTGTGGGGTGCTGGCCGTCTGCGTCCATGGTGAGGGCGTGGGTGTAGCCGTGCTTCAGCGCTTCCGTGATGCCGCGTAGCACAGCGCTGCCTTTGCCCCCATTGACATCTTGAACAAAGACTTCAATACCATCGTCTTGGCTGGCTAAAGTTTGTAGCAAAGCTGTGCTGCTATCGGTGCTACCGTCAACCACGATCCAAACGGGTGACCATTGAGTCCTAGCTTGACGTACAACTTCTTCGATTCTCGTGCCAGGGTTGTAACAAGGAATCAGCACCAAATGCGTTTTTGAAGCTTCTATAGGCATATTTAAATTGGTATCTTTGTAAAGTGAAGGTAGCCGGCTGTGGATGATAAAATTTAAGTAATATGAATAATTCAGGTCAAGTTTAATGGAATCTACAGTTACACCAGCCAGTATTGCTGTGCCAATGCATGAGTTAGAGAAAGAAGTGATTGAACTACTCATCAGCTCTTTGAATTTAGAAGTCAAGCCTAGCGAAGTGACACCTGATACGCCGCTCTACGGAGATGGCTTGGGGTTGGACTCGATTGATATTTTGGAAATCGCGCTGGCGGTGTCAAAGCGCTATGGTTTTCAAATGCGATCTGATGATCCTAAAAACAAAGAAAGCTTTGCGTCGATACGTGCTTTGAGTTTGTATATTTCGCAAGAGCGGACCAAGTAAGTAGTTTTCTAATCGTTGCTGCTATGGTGAACAGCTTGTGGAAAAGTGGTTTAGCTGTTGCACTGGTCGTGGCCTATGCGTTGGCGAGCCATTTTGCGTTAATCCTGCCAGCTGGAAAAACTATAGCAGCTGTTCTAGCGGTTGGTATCCCTGCAATGATTGGCATCGGCTTGGTTTTCAAATGGGTGTTTAAGTGGCTAGAGAATACATCGAGCAAGCCTCTGCACGGAGTTATTAGGATTGTTCTAGCAAGTTGTATTGCTGTCATTCCAATCTTAGCGTTTTTATATTTCACTTGGCCTTTGATGTTGGCAAATGCTGACGCGGTTTATTTTGCGCAGCACGTTGGCACTAACGGTTTGCTTGCATGGGTTTTTGGGCAGACCTTGTCACAAGGCGCAACGCCACTCATAGTTACTTTTGCGAAGATGGTTCATCCAGCCCTCCCAAAAGAGATCGAAATCTATGCGCGTAAAGTAACCGTCGCTTGGACTTGGTTCTTCATATTAACTTGCGGCATTTCAATTGTTTTGTATGTGGCTGCGCCGTTGGCAGCGTGGTCTAGTTTTGCCATATTGTTTCAATGGCCTTCAGTCGCCATGTTTTTTATCGGTGAATACTTGCTTCGAAAAAAGCTGTTTAAAAAATTTGACCATGCCACGTTAAAACAAGGGTTTGATGCGTATCGGCAAAATCAGGCTAAATCGATTAACGCCGCTAAGGCAGAGTAATTACTATGACTGCGTTAATAGTTCATTCGCAACTTGATGATCCGATTGCTTATAGGAACGGTGCAATCATCACGGTAGCTCAATACTTGGCTGACGTTAAATACTGCGCTGATAAGCTTCCTGATGCACAGCATGTTTTACTAGGCTGCCAAGATAGATACGCTTTTGCCGTTGGGTTTGGTGCCGCTTTGATGCGTGGACAAATCAGCTTACTGCCCTCTACCCACACAGAAGAACTAATCGCCAAATTAGCAACGACATATCCCAATACCTATTGTTTAACAGACGAGGCGGATTGCAGTATCAAACTTCCGCAGACCAATATCTTTGAGTGGCTACTCCAAGGGCAGCCATTGACTATGTTAATCGTGCCACATTTCCCCATCGAGCAGATAGCCGCTTTGGTGTTTACATCTGGCAGCACAGGTTTACCCGTTGCGCATAAAAAGACGTGGGGCAAATTGGTGATCAATGTGCAAAGCGAAGGAAATCGCTTAGGCGTCGTTCCGGGTAGCGGCTACACCATCATTGGCACTGTGCCACCGCAGCACATGTATGGGTTCGAATCAACGGTGCTCATTGCGATGCAAAACGCATGCGCTTTTGAATCGAGCAAGCCGTTTTACCCAGCAGATATTGAACGCGTAGTGAGTCAGACACCACGTCCGAGAGCGTTGATCACCACGCCGTTTCATTTGCGAACCTTGATCACAGAATTGCAATCGCCACTGCGAATCGATTTGTTGGTTTGTGCTACTGCACCGCTTGCCGTGTCTTTGGCAGTTTTGGCAGAACAAAATATAACCGATAGGTTGTTAGAAATTTATGGAAGTACTGAGACGGGTCAGCTTGCAACCCGACGCACAAGTGAAACCTACGAATGGACGCTATTTGACGGGATTCAAATTTCCCAAAAAGAAGATCATTTTTTTGCGAGCGGCGACCAAATTGAAGGAACTGTAGAAATCAACGATAGGCTGGAGTTGAAAACCGACAGTTTCATTCTGCACGGCAGAACCGTTGACATGGTCAATATTGCTGGTAAAAGTACAACCTTGGGTTATTTGAACCATCAGCTTTTGTCTATCCCCGGCGTGGAGGATGGTGTTTTTTTTGCGCAAAATGAAAAAGATGAAGGACTCGGAAACACTAAGCGACTAGCTGCAGTGGTGGTAGCGCCGTCGCACACGCTTGAAAGTTTGCAGTTAGAGTTACGGAAAAGAATTGCGTCTGCTTTCTTTCCTAGACCGCTCAAGTTCGTACAAAGTATGCCGCGTAATGCAACTGGCAAGCTGCCACACGCAGAACTTCTGAGGACGATAAATTCGTCTGTCACGCCACTGGTTTCTCCAGGAACAGAAAAATGATAGAAGTAGTGATTCCGCAAGACCATGCATGCTTTCCTGGACATTTCCCTAAAAATCCGATTCTGCCTGGCGTATTGCTGCTGGAGCGTGTGATGTCATATGTGCAAAGCCAGCTAACAACGCCTTTGCAACGCTATAGCTTATTAAATGTGAAATTTCTTTCTGCAGTATCGCCGGGCGATAAGTTAAGTTTGGCCTTGTCAGATGGCAATTCAAATGAGAAGCATTTTGCGATTCATATTTTGCAAAGCGGAACGGGTAACACTATTTTGGCTTGCACGGGAAAATTGCGCTTTAACGAAGTGCACTAAAGATAGCCATGCTGCGTAAATCTAGCTTGAACGCGTCGACGGAGACAAAAAATAGTAATTGGAAAACTCAAAGCGAACGCGGTAATATGTTCGTTCTTCGTTTAATCACGTGGATTGCTTTGCATTTAGGTCGACGTGTCACAAGGTGCATCCTTGTGCCTGTCGTCGCCTATTTTTTCATCTCTTCCCCTCGTGCGCGACGAGCATCTGCAAGATTTTTATCACGAATTCCGAATCAGCCATATGGCGTGAAAGCTATATTTCAGCATCTGTACGTGTTTGCGACAGTTACCCTAGATCGTGTCTATTTCTTAAACGGTCGTTTGGATTTATTCAATATTGAGATCAAAGATGAAAACAACGTAGCGCTGGGCACGGCAGCTAGTGGTGCGGGGTTATTTTTAATGGGCGCGCACTTTGGGAGCTTTGAAAGCGTTCGCAGTATCGCTAGAGATTACCCATCTCTCAAAATGGTCTTGTTGATGTATGAAGAAAACGCGCGGAATATCAAGCAATTGCTGCATGCAATCAATCCCAATGTTCAGCAAGAGATTATCTCTTTAGGACAACCTCGAGCGATGCTTCAGGTAAAAGAGCAAATCAATGATGGCGCTTTGATCGGCGTACTAGCGGATCGGTCATTGGACGCTATTGGAAATACGCGGGTTAATTTTCTTGGATTTGAGGCAAATTTCCCGACTGGACCGTTTCGTTTGGCGGCCATACTTCAACATCCTGTGTATTTTATGACGGGTGTGTTTGAAGGTGATAATCGTTACAGTGTGTATTTAGAGCCAATTGTAGATTTTTCAATTTCTGCTGAAAACAAAGATACTGCAGTAAACCAAGCCATGATGCGTTACGTTGAACTTTTGGAAAAACACTGCAAAAACGCACCCTACAATTGGTTCAATTACTTTGATTTTTGGCAGGAAAACACAGACTAGTCATGAGATATTTTTATTTTTTAATTGCAATTTTTTTGTCTCTTCAATCTGCAAATACCTTTGCAAATGAGATAGATATGCCGACATTGATGCAACTATTTGCGAAAAATAAAAGCATAAAAACCGAGTTTACTGAGCGAAAATTTGTGCGTATTTTAGACGCTGCCGTTGAGTCTAAGGGCGAGCTCATTTTCATAGCGCCCGCACATCTTGAGAAAAATACAAAATCACCTAGAGCAGAATCAATGACGATCGACGGGAATATAGTTTCAATTGAACGCGGCTCATTTAAACGAACCATGTCGTTGGACGATCTGGCTGATATGGCATCTTTAGTGCAAAGTTTGACGGCTACTTTTAGGGGTGATCAGATTGGTATTGAACAATACTTTACGTGGGCACTTACTGGTACTTTAAAAAAATGGCAATTAACGCTAAAACCCAAAAGTATCAAGCTATTTGTTCAAATTCGAGAAATAAGATTTATTGGTGAAAGTAATGCTGTAAATTCGGTTGAAACAACACTTACCGACGGCGATAGCTCAATGATGTTGCTCGGGCGAGCTGTAAAAATAGAGACAAAGTAAAGTTAATGGCAGGTCAATGGGATTGAACCTAAGTTTGATCAGACTAAATCATACCGCCATTGATTGAAATAATTTGTCCGGTGATGTAGCCAGCATCTTCGCCAACTAGGAAGGCTACTAAAGCAGCAACTTCTTGTGGTCTGCCAACGCGTCGCATAGGAACTATTCGCGCTACTGTTTCGGCATCGAAAGCGCCTTCAATCATCGGTGACTCAATGATGCCTGGTGCCACCACATTCACAGTCACACCACGACTGGCAACTTCTTGCGCCAGTGCTTTGGTTGCGCCATGTAAGGCAGCCTTTGCGGCGGCATAGTTTACTTGCCCTCGGTTACCAGCAATCGCAGCAACAGAGGATATGTTCACGATGCGCCCATAACGGGTGCGTAGCATGGGCAGCATCAAGGGCTGCGTGACATTAAAGAAGCCATTCAGTGAAACATCGATGACGCGATCCCACTGCTGTTGATTCATGCCTGCAAAGACGGCATCATCGTGTATGCCTGCACAGTTGACGATGATTTGAAAAGGCTTTTCTTCGGTGGTTCGTTCTAGTATTTCTCGCGTAGCTAGACCGTCGGTGACATCAAAACGTAATATTTTTGCGATACCACCAGTTGCAGTTATTTTTTGTTCCAGACTTAACGCAGCTTCAATGGCGTTATTGGTGTGGATGAAAACTTCAAATCCATCCTTCGCCAACTGTTCACAAATGGCTGAACCCAGTGCGCCACTGCCACCTGTCACCAGTGCTCTTTTCATATTTTCCATATAATCTTATTCGTTTTGTACGGGCATCAATATTACAGTCGCTTTGCCTTGGAGCAAGATTCGAGATGGTATGGATATAGTAAATTCGTACATCATGCTGTTTTCATCGTTCATCAGTAGGGTTGCATGTACGTCAAGATTTTCCTCAATAGTATCAAGTCTTGTCACGAAAATATCGACAGACCGCACACTCGCTAAACGTCCACCGCGAGGTTGAGAGCTATTTTTTTGTGATGATAGGGCACCGTGTACGGCCATGGCTTGAGCTGCATACTCGACACCACAAACTGAATGCAACATGTTATTTTCACGTAGTGGGTTGCTAAGAAAACGATGTGAAACAGCGGAACAGCGAATATGGTTTGCATCAAACGTATTCACGCTTGTGAGTAAAGACATATCACCATGGTGCGGAATGAGCTGCGCGATTTGCGCCGCATCGAGGAGGCAGTGATTTAAGTCGGGATTTTCTGGTGTCATTAACAATCAGACTTCAACTTTCAACAATAGTTGCTGGTTGGTAAAGAGATCAAGAGCAAGCTCAGTATATTTAGCTTTATTTGCTATCGCCATTAGCAAGGGCAAACTCCGCGCTGCAGGGATGTTTTTCCTCAGTGCTTCTAGGTCAATATTCTGCATTTCATTTGCTTTTGACCGTCCTAGGCTGACTTGCACTTTTGCGATGCTTTGTGATGTTTGGTGTGAACTAATCAAAAGGGTAACGCCCAAACTATTCAAAATTGGCCGTACGCTGCGCAGAGGTTCGGGGTAGGGCGTGTCGTATGCAATCAAAATAACTGGTTCGTCAGCCGTCACTGCTTGTATGCAAGCTTCCAGAAAACCCGCTGAAAAACTACCATCGAAAGCACACAGACTGGTGCTGGCTGGTCTAGCCTGTAATGCAATGCTCCAATAGCCAGAGGGTGCGTTATGCACTGAATTTGTAAACCGTGTGGGCGATATCAATCGATCTTTTGATGCCAGTGCCTCACAGATGATGTGGCAATTATCACCATCACCACCAGATGAACTAAAAACCGAGAGCAATTCACTAGCGTGATAACTACTGCCTTCTAACGCATCTGCAGAGCAAGCAAGTGCTAGCTTCACGCCAACACCAACTCGGCGTCGCTCTGCAGCGGGTAAGGACGCAGAGGCCGGAATTTTTGTAGGCGCTACAGCGTACTGAAAGTCATCACGTAACACGGCTACGCTGGCTTGCCAGCCATCCAGCCCGGGACCACAGAGCCCAATTGCTTCTATATAAACGGTGATAGCACTCATGGGTACTCCAGCAACAAACTACAGTTGGAGCCGCCGAAACCAAATGAATTGCTTAAAACGATTTTAGGTGAACCCGCTAAGTTCCCCAACTGGTAGTTGATGTGAATAGCTTCATCAACTTCTTTGGTATGGATGCCACCTGGAATCGTGTCATTCTCCATGGCGAGTGCGCATAGCGCCACTTCGACGATGCCTGCAGCACCAAGTGCATGCCCAGTATGACCTTTGGTCGAGCTGCAAGGCACTGAGTTTCCAAATAGAGTGGCGACAGCTAAACCTTCCGCTGCATCGTTGCTTCGAGTCGCTGTACCGTGCAAATTAATATAGTTAACTTGATCTGTGCTTCGTCCTGCCATAGCCAGTGCTTGCTTCATGGCAGCGAGTGCACCGTCTCCTGTTGGGTGAGGCGAGGACATGTGATGGGCGTCGCTAGATTCCCCAATACCAGTAATTGCAATTGCTTTGAGGTGATTTGGTTTCTTATGTGTGAGTAGCGCAAATCCAGCAGCTTCAGAGATGGAAATACCACTACGATTTTTACCATAAGGTTGGCAGACTTCAGGAGACAAGAGTTCGAGTGAATTGAAGCCATATAAAGTGGTTAAACACAAGCTATCAACGCCGCCAACGATAGCCGCATCGATTAATCCACAAGCCAACATCCGTGCAGCATTTCCAAAAACCTTGGCGCTTGAAGAGCAGGCTGAAGAAACCGTTACAGCTGGGCCTTCTAATTCAAAATAGTCGCGAACAAAACCACTGACTGAATGCGTGTTGTGCGTTTGTTCATACCTAAAATCTGCTGGTAACGCACCTGTTTCAGAATTGCGAAATCGATAAGCTATTTCAGTGCTTAAAATTCCCGAAGTGCTGGTACCCAGAAATACGCCAATACGACTTTTGCCGTATAACTGTATTGCATCTAATACTGATGCATTGAAATTGTCTTGTTGTAACGCAAGCAGTGCTAATTGATTGTTCCGGCAAAGATGATGGCTTAATCGTGCAGGCAGTTCTGTATCCTCTACACCAGATACTTTGCCAATATAGGTTGGCAGGATCACGGTTTCAAATTCGCAAGGCACTAAGCCAGTTTTTTGTTGAAGAATCGCATCCCAATTCGCACTTCGACCAAGTCCTAAGCAAGTCGCGAGCGTATATTGTGAAAGATAGAGGGGCTGCATTTTCACAGTTTAGATATCCGTTTTATTTGTCGATGGACGCTAGTAAGAGCACATTTGAAAATGGTGTACCTTGGCTCATCGGTTTGGATTCGACATGAAAACCTAGCTTGTTCAATAGATATAACCAATCTGATAATGATCTGCAATACAAACGCGACAGTTTGTGACCACGACATAGGAAAACGATATTGTCCACCCAGTTGCTAATTTTGAAACCCATGCCCGCGTTAGCATCACCAATGCGTAAAATCAACAAGCCTTTAGGAGTCAAGGCATCTTTCACTCGCACAAGAACATCTTCTTGCGCAGCGAATGGCACGTAATGAAGCACATCCAAAATGACCACGGTTTGTGCTTTTTCGAACGCTGTAGTGCACATGTCACCCGTTTCGAAAGTAAACCGATCTGGTGCATGTTTCAATGCTTTTCTGGCGCGTTCAACATCATTTGGCATCAACTCAATACCCTTGACAGTGAAGGCTTTAGGCGGCGATGCCCATTCTGCAGGCCAGTTTTTAGTAGATGCTGTCGTCTCCGCTGCAAGCAGCCAAGCGCTAAGCAAGCCTTGCCCACAACCTATATCAATAACATGAGTATTTGGTGCAATCAAACCTCGTTGCAGAATTTCCTTAAAAACAGGGTCGCCTGATAATTTTCCTCTTGCAAAGTGCCAAGCAAATTTTCCAGCTTGTAAGTAGGGTGCTGTAGCGGCGTCTAACAGTTGTTGTATGAGCGGTGTCATTTTTATGATGAATAAATTTTTTCGATTTACATCGCACAGTTTAACGACACAGGTCGCAGTCCCATACTTTGCAAAGTATCTAATAATTTCGATAAAACAGGGATGACCACGGGTTGACCGCTCTTTGTCAATGCGCAGTTACCATCGTGCAAAAGCAAAATATCACCGGCAGCTAGGTCGCGTTGTAGTTTATTTAGAATTTTACTTGGATCATCCGTTATCGTATCAAAGCCACGACGCGTCCAGCTTACCAGCTTCAAATCAAGGCTTTGTAAAATTGGATCAAGTAACGGACTGCGAAGACCCGCTGGCGCTCTGAAATAAGTCGGCATATAGCCTGTTGTTTGTGAGATTATTTCTTGAGTCTTAACGATTTCTTGTCGCAAAGACTTCATGCCCATCAATGAAAAATGATGACGGTGTCCGTAACTGTGATTTTCAATGCTATGGCCTCTTTTAATGATTTCCTGTGCTAAGTGGGGATGCAATTCGACAAGACGACCAATGCAAAAAAAACTAACCTTAGCATTTGAATCATCTAATATATCAAGCACTGCAGGCGTCACTTCTGGGTTTGGGCCATCGTCAATCGTGATGGCAATTTGATTCGCCACGCAAGCAGCGCGTGATAGTCGAAGCATATTTGAACCAAGCGCTGTGCTTCGTGGCCACAAGCCAGCTGCAGTAAGCAGGGCATGGTTTGCTACTACAGCTCCCGCAGCCCACGATAAAGGCAACCCAGTCGCAATGCCAGCAATAGCACCTAAGTGCAAAGCGGCAGAAGCTTGGACTGCAGGGGATGGTTTCCAGCGAGACATGATGAGACTTTATTGCATATTGCAGCTTAACGGTGTTTGATCAAAACGATGCAAAAACGATGTGTTTAAAAATCCTGTCCACAGTTGATGCCAGGTCTTCCAGTCGTGCCCGCCGGGGATGATGGTGACGCGTGCTTTTGGCAATATATCGGCTAATAAGCCATTGGGTTTGGCAAAACGGTCATTGTCTCCATAACCAATAAACAGTTTTGGCATATCAGCAGACGGCTGAGCATACCCTTTCAGCCATTGCCATAGATTTAGATCAGTCGTGGCTTTATTTTTGCTGACCCAAGTTTTCAAGCCTCCTTGACTTTGTACTTCCATGTGCACATCTTTGACACCCATGTAAGGCGCCATCAGAAATACGCCTTCGAGTGCTGTAGGATTGTTCATGCTGTATAAAAGTGATCCATAGCCGCCTAGTGATATACCGATGAACCAAATTTTTTCATAACCTTTTGACTTGGCTGGCGAGACCACCTCTTCTTCGAGTCTTTTCACAATTTGCGCATTTGTATAGTAACCAATGTGCGCATCAACGATTTGAATGTCGGCATAAATATTTCGGTTTCTAACCTCTTTTACAAAGTTCTGGTCGATATAGTCTTGAGGCGTATCGTATGCGCCGGGAAGTAGCGCAAGCAGTGTTTTAGGCCGAATATCACACTTAAAAAAATCATTAACGTGGTTCATCGGCCCTTCAACAGATCGAAAATGAGAGCAAGCTTGCAGAAGAATACATCCCAAAATCAGGAATAGTTTAATTGCGTGCATTTTTTTGAGAGATTGCAAAAGAAGCCGAAAGAACCAGCGCCAAAAATGCGCCTAAGCTGACTGTTATGCCCAGTGAACTCATCACGGGGACAGAGGAAAAACTCAAAATACCAAAACCTAAAACGGTTGTGAGATTGGCGAAGAAAAGTGAACTGAGCAGGCTGTGATCATTGTCACTAGACGCAATAGAAAACTGGGTGTTGAGATGGGCGTTTGAACGTTGATCAAAGAATAATGCATAGTTTGAACCAATAGCAATCACCAATAAAAGACCAACCAAATGAAGCAAATTTAAATTGCCTTTAAGCATCACGAGAGCTGTCGCCACCCATGCAACCGAAACCAAGAGCGGCGCAACGACATGAAATACTCGCATTCCTGATCGCAGAGTGATAAACAGCAAAGCAATGATTGATAAAAATCCAATCGCTGTGAGTTGTACAGCTTCGTTTAAGTACGCTTTGTACAAGTTGCTGGCTTCCGTTTTAAGCTCGATCAAAAATACACCTGGTTTAGAGTTTGATGTTGAGCTTTCTATCAAGCCTGAAAGCGCTTCTTTGATGGCTCGAACATCCAAGTTTTGTTGCGTGCCATTTTTGACGGGAGGTTGAAGCACGATCAAAGCGGTCCAAGCTTGAGGTGCTTTAGCTTCTTGCATCATCAACGCATCAACACCTAAGCTTAGAGATGTGTTGTTCAGATCCGCACGTTTCAAGGGCTGAGCTTGCCTTGCCGCAGCAGCATCTGCAAAAAAATCATCCAATTTGTTAGCGTTGAGTGGCAGACCTTCTAAAGCCTTTGCCATGCGACGCCTAAGTTCGGCATCTTCAGGAATGCTTATTTTGCGTGCCAACTGCGTTTGTTGACTAGGCAAATAATTGGAGGGTGATTGGAAACCACCCAGCGCACCAGAATTAACTAAAGGTTCGAGCCGAGCAGATACTTTTTCGCTTAACTGCAAAACTAATTCACTGCTTGGCGCTTTGATAACGACCAGCATGCCTGCATCTGGAGCGCCTAGTTCGGCGCGAAGGTCAGCATCTAACTTTTGAGCTGATTCAGCCACTGGGCTTAAACCTCCCAATTCCATACTCCAAAGCGTGTCGCTTCGGGTCACTAAAAATACAATTGCAACCACTGTTGCTAGCAGTATTGAAATTTTTAAGCGCCTAAGACTAGCAACGACTCTGACCAGAGCTGCGCCTAGTTGTTTAGGTTGTCGAACATGAAAATCAGCGGGCAATAAAACCGGTAAGACGTAGCGGGTAGTTATTGCCGCGACAACAATGCCAACAATTGAAAACAACCCTAATTGCGCGAGCCCAGTAAAGCCCGAGAACACCATAGTACTGAAACCAACGATAGATGTCAGCACGCCTAAGCGAATCGTTGGCCAAAAAGACGATGAAAAGCTAGGTGTATCTTGCTTGACTTCTTGATCATTCAATCTTGCAGACGGCATGTACTGAACAAAAAGGTAGATGGCATAGTCGACAGCTTCGCCTATTAACGTGATACCAAACCCAAGCGTCATACCATGCACTGAAGAGAACCCCAAGCTAACCGCAGCTATGCCGGCTATGGCACCCGTAGCAACAGGGATCATGCCCAAAAATAAAGTGGTCAGTGATCTATAAACAACCCACAGCAAGCCCAGCACCATCAGTGTGCCTATGGCTGATAGATAAGCAGCTTCGCTTTTAATCGAATCTCTAGAACTAACTGCGAATACACTGGGGCCTGAGTATTTCAATATTGCCTTGGTGCTAGTTTCACCCATTTTGTTTTTTGCGTTCTCAAAACTGCGTGTGACCACTTGGTGCGCGTTTTGTTGCGCATCTAAGTCAGATCCTTGCGCATGTGTTTGTAGCAGCAGCAAAGCCTTGGTGCCCTTGGCGTTCATCCACACGCCAACTGTCAGCGAGGGTTGATCCGCTGGAATGACACGTTTTAAGATCTCTAAAGTTTCGCCAGTCGGGTCCTGACCCAATAGCGACTTACTGAATAAACCTGCTGAGCTAGCGACTTCAGCTAAGTTTTCTTCTATAGCAGCTCGTAGTCCTTTAGCAGTCATACGACTCTCATTCATGGCTGGGCTAAGAAGATACCTGTTCTTAAACAGCAATGCTTGGTCTTTTTGGTTTGCTTCACGCTGTCCGTTACTAACGCTTTTAAAATCTGGTAACCCGCGCAATTCTTGCCCCATGGCAATAGATAAGTTCGCTAAAACTGGACTTGGTACGCCCTCAATACTCACTATCAATGAACGCGACGCTGCGCCCTCGCTGATTTGGTCAATCAGTAGTTGCTGTCTTTCTGAAGGGTTTCGTGGCAAAAAAGCCGACATGTCGGCAGTAAATTGTGCATTGCTGACAAGAAACCCGCAAATCAGCGAAAATAAGAGCCACAGCAAGACTGCGGGTTGGAGTGTTTTCTTCATATTCAACACAATTATCTTATGCTAAGAGCTGATTTATTGATCATGCTAAGCAAAAAACAGATTTGAGCTAATAGATTTGGAAAAATAAATGCAAAAAGAAGATTTTGCAGATGTTGTGATCATGGGAGGCGGTTTAGCTGGCCTTACCCTGTCGCTACAGCTGAAACAGCGAATGCCAGAGTTGAGCATCACGGTGATTGAACGAAGAGCGCATCCCGTTCCACATGCTGCGTACAAGGTTGGTGAGTCTTCAGTAGAAATCGGTGCCCATTATTTTGACAAAATCTTAGGTCTCAAAGAGCATCTGGATGCGGCGCAGCTCAAGAAGTTCGGTTTCAGATTCTTCTTCTCTGATGGACGCCGTGATATTGATAATGTCACCGAATTGGGCGCTAGCAGAGTTCTACCAACACCAAGTTACCAGTTAGATCGCGGCATTTTTGAGAACGAATTAGCCAAATTGGCGCAACAAAAGGGTGTACGGTTTTACGACAGTGCTGTGATTCGCTCGTTTACCTTGGCTGAAAAAGGATCGACACATACGGTCAATTTTGAAATTTCAGGACAAATGCGTAGTCTGACGACGACTTGGTTATGTGATGCCAGCGGCCGTGCGGGGTTAATTAAGCGCAAACTCGATTTGTCAGCGACGAATGAACACGACGCCAACGCCATTTGGTTCAGAATGTCGAATCGCATTGACATCAATGATTGGTCAGCGAATGATGATTGGCTGGACCGATGCATGCCGCGAAATCGGTGGCTATCAACCAACCATTTGGTGGGCGAAGGTTATTGGGCTTGGTTGATACCATTGTCTTCGGGTTCTCACTCGGTCGGGGTGGTTGCCGACGCAAAGCTTCACCCTATCAGCCAAATGGATACGTTTGACAAGGCGATGACATGGCTGCAAAAGCATCAGCCGAAACTGTTTGATGTGCTTGATTCTCAGAGAGATAAACTGCAAGACTTCGCTTTTTTCAAGCGGTTTTCATACGGTTGCAAAAAAGTGTTTTCTGGGACAGGTCGCTGGGCATTGACGGGCGAAGCTGGCTTATTTCTCGACCCGTTTTACTCGCCTGGAAGCGATTTCATCGCGATTTCTAACACCTACATCACCGAGCTCATTGAGATTGATCGACGTGGCGGGGCGACCTCGCTAACAGCGGAAATATACGAGCAAATTTATTTTTCTTTGTATCACAACATGCTGACGCTCTACACCGATCAATACAAAATATTTGGCGACCCTGAGGTTCTGCCTGTCAAAGTCATTTGGGATTACGCTTACTACTGGGGCGTGATGTGCCAGTTATTTTTCCAAAATAAACTGATTGATATCTCGTGCATGGCAAGAATGAAAAACAAACTAGCAGCGATACAAAATATCAACTCTGAGATGCAATTGTTCCTGCGTGCGTGGAACTTGGTAAGCGTTAAACGCAATTTGCCGCTGATGCTGGATCAAGCGAGTTTGCTTTGGTTTGCAGAATTGAACAAAGAGCTGCGCGATGAATTGACGGACGCCCAGTTTGCCGAGCGAATCGACAAACAGCTGTTGCAGTTGAATGAATTGGCGACAGAAATTGTCACGACCGTGCAACGCGACTACCCGCGGCTGGATGCCACGGCCTTGATTGCGCACATCAAGCCCGACGTGTATTCACGTGTTCGCTATGCAGATGCTCAGTATTTGTTCCCTAAAGCGGCTTGATTTATAAAAATACATGAAATGCATGTTATTTTTAGACTAAATTAGCCTCTAGCCGGCGTATTTATTGCCTAACCAGCTATTAATAAAATAGCAATAATGCATTAATAACTGCATTAATAAATATTTCAATTAATAACTATAATAATAAAAATAATGCAATATTGGCGCTTGATGACGGGTTGGTTGCATACTATGTACGAGTATGTTGCCATGTTTGTTGGGTTAAGTTTTTTGGGTTTTATTTGCTCGCTTGGCTTGCCCATCGCGCTTGTTTTGATCTGGTTTCCCTTTAAGTGGCGTGTCACAGTAACACGACAGTTAATCGCTTTAGGGTTTACTATCTATCTTTGGTTTTTACGATTATTTTGCAGTGTTCGCATCGATTGTTCAGCGCTTGATGCGCTTAGGCAACAATCTGGACTCATCATCGTAGCGAACCACCCATCATTGTTAGACGCGGTTATTTTGCTGTCTAAGCTGCCCAATGCGGCCTGCGTCATGAAGGCTAGTCTGCGGAAAAATCCACTTTTTGGGGCGATGGCGCGCTTGTCTGGTTACATTTCTAACGAAGATTCGATGAAACTCGTCAAGGAATCTTGTGCAGAGCTCAAAAATGGCAATCATTTGGTGCTTTTCCCCGAGGGAACGCGTAGCGACACACTGAAGGTTAATCCATTCGGTCAAGTCGCTGCCTTGATTGCTTCTCGCTCAGGTGCGACCATTCAGACCGTGTTTATTCATTTCAGCACGTCATATTTGGGTAAATCTGGCCCTTTGTTTCAAAAGCCAACTCTTCCTTTGACGATAAAAATCACCATTGGCTCGACTTTCACACCTATTTCAGGCGTACCAGCGCTGACTGAAAGACTAGAATCGTACTATCGTGAGAACATGAACGACTCACCTGCAGATGAGTCTGCGACAAAATATCTTAAAAAGTAATATGTGGAGTGAATTATGCTGCGGCAACTGATTGATAACTTCTTGTTAGAGAGAACAGAGATAAGCCGTGAAAAATTGGCAGATCCGACCTTGAAAATGGTGGACTTGGGAATTGATTCTCTGGGCATTGTTGAAATGTTGTTTGAAGTAGAAGACCAATACGGCATCCATGTTGAAGATGTTATGAAGTTTCAGAGCATGACACTGAATGAAGTCGTTTTGTATATGGAGCAAATTATTCGGGATAAGAATGGCGGTAAATTGCCTGAACTGACCGCTGTTGCTAAATTAAGCAACTGAATTGGGGTCAGCATTGCGTCAAGTATTTGTACGAGGGATCGGCATGGTTACCCCGCTGGGACTAAACCGAGTAGATAGTTTTGAAGCTGCCTTGATGGCAAAAAGTGCTGTGGGTCCTGCGCCTGAGGACATCCTAAAGCTACTTCCTAATTCGCTGGCTGCACGCGTCTCTCCTGATTTCAATCTGGGTCAAACCAGATCTCAAGCTGGTTTGGATCGGGCTACTCAGTTTTCACTAGTAGCTACGGAAGAAGCACTGACAGACGCCGGCTACACGGCAAATGCCTATCAACGCAGTCGTACCGGTATCTATGTCGGCATCGGCATGGGTGGCGCTTCGACGATAGATGCCTTGTACACCCGATTCTTTGAACTCTTGCAATTGTCACTGACTGAAAAGCGAGATCCCACAGTCATTCATCCACTTGCGATTCCTAGAATGATGGCAAATGCCAGTGCCGCTGCCGTGTCCATCACGCACCAAATCAGAGGACCAACTTTTACGTACACGATTGCTTGTGCCTCATCGTCCGTCGCCATAGGTGAGGCGTATCGTGCTTTGCGGCATGGTTATATTGATACAGCCATTGTGATTGGCACGGAAGCCATGCTCACGCCAGGTTCTTTTGTCGCTTGGAATGCGCTGCGGGTGATGGCTAAAAAACGCGATGACGCGCCTGAAGCTAGCTGCCGTCCTTTTGATGCAGAGCGTACAGGCTTTGTGTTGGGCGAAGGCGCTGCGACTATGGTGTTGCAGGCTGAGGGCGTAGAACCAACATGCAACCGCAAAGCCTATGCTGAATTGTGTGGATATGGTACAACGACAGATGGTCTGCACATTACACTGCCTAGCGCTGAAGGGCAAACGCTTGCCATGAACGCTGCTCTTGAAGAGTCTGGCTTACCAGCTGATGCCATAGGCTACGTCAACGCGCATGGCACCGCTACGGCTGCAGGCGACGCGACAGAAACTGAGTCTATCAAGGCGGCATTTGGTGCACATGCCAGCAAGCTGGTAATCAGTTCTACCAAGGCAGTACATGGACATTTGATTGGTGCGGGCGGTGCTTTAGAATTTGCCTTGAGTATCCTGGCTTTAGATTCAGGCAACATACCACCTACCGCCCATCTTGATAATCTTGATGCTGCTTGTGATTTGGATTTTGTTCCCTTAGTCGCCCGTCGCTCAGTAGAGCTTCAAGCCGTGATGTCGAATTCGTTCGCGTTTGGTGGCACCAATGCATCATTGATTGCACGGAAAATATAAGACTTATGATCACCGATCTATCAAAATCGGTTATCGGACCCTCAGATAGGTCTGCGGAAGAACTCAGTTACCCCATTTATTTGGATCAAGAGGCGATTAAAAAATTCATTCCGCATAGGGACGCCATGCTTTTTGCGCAAAACGTCACTATCTTAGGCCATAACCACTACCAAGGTGAGACGACCTGGTTAGCAGATTCTTTTGTTTTTCAAGGTCATTTTCCTGGATCGCCGATTGTTCCAGGTGTCATTATTGTTGAAGCAGGCGCACAAATTGCTGGTGTCGGCTTGCTTGCAGGCGATCCTAAATCAAGAGCCTCGGTGAACAACAATATTGGCTTGTTGGCAGGTATACGCAAATGCTTTTTTAGACGCCCAGTTCCACCCGGTCTTAAGCTTACTTTTGATATTCATATTCGTCATATCGCCGACGATGTTGTGAATGTGAACAGTGAAGTAAGTTGTGAGTTTGGAATCGTTGCAAGTTTAGAATTTGTATTTGCTCAGAAACCCTTAGACACCTTGGTGCAGCATCTGGGCCAAGTCAATGCAACATAAGGTAGATCGCTTGACTGGGAGCTGGCAACAGGAATGCTGGCGCCGTCTGTCACACCATTGGTATTTAAAAAGCATCGCAACAGCCTCATTCATGGCTGCATTTTTTTATGCTTACTTTGCCATATTGCACTCGCCCTTGTATCCCGTCACCATCATGGGCACAACCCGTCTCGATGATTGGATTCCTTTTTGGCCGTCGGCTTTTTACATGTATGCCTCTTTGTGGGTTTACACGTCACTTGTACCTGCTCTACAGCCTAATATTTCGCGACTCTTTATTTATGGCTTTGGTATCGGTTTTCTATGCTTGACGGGTTTAGTTATTTTCGTTTTTTTCCCTACTGCTGTGCCGTATGCGTCTGCCGATTGGTTTAATGATCCGGCCTTGGTGATTTTGCGTGAGCTTGATATGACAGGCAACGCTTTTCCATCACTGCACGTGGCTAGCGCCTTGTTTACTGCCATTTGTTTGCATCGGCAACTTATATCTATGGGTTGCCCCGTTTGGTTGAAAACGATGAGTTGGGTATGGTGCGCTTGTATTGTTTATTCGACTTTGGCCATCAAACAACATGTGATGTGGGACGCCATGGCTGGTGTATTGCTGGGCATCGTCATTGCGTTGATCTATGAGAAATTTGAAATTTTCATGCTGCGTAAGGAAAGTCATTAGCTATTTATAGCAAGACAAAATGAAAAAGTAGAGATTTTTGAACAATATCGGCGATATTTTGATATTTGTGATAACGTATATTTGGTCTGAAATTTAGACTGACAATTTAAAAAACTTAACCCAAGCTAAAGGACGCACGCTGATGCGCAAGTCTGGTCTTTACAGTAGCGCTCGTAAAGCCCCGCCAGAGACGGTTACTGTTGACACGCCTATACCAACTTCAAAGCTGCGTTCAAAGTTTAAAAGCTTAAAAAATATCTCACTTACCGATCCACGTTTACTCTGGCTTGCCATTGCTTTGTTAGCACTGCTTCTTTTGGCAAATATCATGGTCACGCAGCAGCACAAAGCGCCTAAGCTTACCCAAGAAATCATTGACAGCGCCGTTCTCAAAACCTTGGAAACCGCAGACTTGCCGTCGCCAGCTGCAAAGGCGTATGAAACTATTTTGCCCGCTGTCGTACAGGTGCGTAGCTTTGTCAAAAGCGTTGAGGGCGGTGAAGACGTGCAGCACGGCGTGGGTACGGGCGTGGTGATCGTCGACAAAGGCATCATTTTGACCAATTTGCATGTGGTGCAAGGTGCGCAAATCATCAAAGTAACTTTTGCAGATGGTTTGGAGGCGACGGCTTCAATAACCGGCACGCAGCCTGAAAATGACTTGGCCGTTTTGCAAGCGCACAAAATGCCCGATGATTTGATTGCAGCGACCATGCGCTCAACGGCGGATTTGCGACCGGGTGATCAAGTGCTAGCTGTTGGTTTCCCATTTGGTATTGGGCCCTCGGCTTCTGCTGGCGTCGTATCGGGGCTGAAGCGCACGTTTCGCTCACCCGAAGGCGATAAAGATATCAGCAATTTGATTCAGTTTGACGCTGCTGCTAACCCAGGCAATTCGGGTGGCCCGCTGGTCACCATGGACGGCCAAGTTGTCGGCATCGTGACGGCGATTTTGAACCCATCGAAACAACGTACTTTTATCGGGATTGGTTTTGCTGTACCGATTGAAAACGCCGCTCAAGCGGCGGGGATGCCACCGTTTTAGCAAGGACAGTTTAGGACAAAAAGGACAATTTGTTATGTCAGAAACCAATACATCGTTCACCACTACTAATGCTTCCATCAATGCTGAAACTGCGCAATTGATGGAGCAGATTCTTTATGAAGTCAAACGCATCGTCGTTGGGCAAGACAAGTTTTTAGAGCGCGTGATGGTCGCGATTCTGGCGCAAGGCCATTTGTTAGTGGAAGGCGTGCCAGGTTTGGCGAAAACGCTCACTGTTAAAACCTTGGCGAATACGATTCGTGGCGATTTCAAGCGTATTCAATTCACGCCTGATTTAGTTCCCGCCGATTTGGTAGGAACGCGTATTTACAACCAAAAGACGGGTGATTTTTCAACATCGCTGGGGCCTGTGTTCACCAATTTGTTACTGGCTGATGAGATCAACCGCGCGCCTGCCAAGGTGCAAAGTGCCTTGCTCGAAGTGATGCAAGAGCGACAAGTCACCATCGCTGGTGTGACGCACAAAGTACCCGAGCCATTTTTGGTGATGGCGACACAAAACCCGATTGAAACCGAAGGTACGTACCCATTGCCAGAAGCACAAGTGGATCGCTTCATGATGAAAATCTTGGTGGATTATCCTACGGATGAAGAGGAATTCGTCATCGTGCAACGCGTTACTGGGCCAGCAGTCGCCGTGAGTGCGGTTGCCACCACAGATCAACTTGCTGCATTACAACACGCATGCCGGCAAGTGTATGTAGACCCAAGTTTGATTCAATACGCCGTGCGTTTAATATCAGCCACGCGCACACCAGAGAAACATGATTTGAAAGATTTGGCGCGCTTCATCACCTACGGCGCAAGTCCGCGCGCCACCATCAATTTGACCGAAGGTTCGCGTGCTTTGGCTATGCTGCGCGGCCGCAGCTATGTGTTGCCTGAGGATATGACGGATTTGGTACCTGATGTGCTGCGCCATCGCTTGGTGCTGTCGTATGAGGCTTTGTCTGAGGGTCTAACAGCCGATGCTGTCATCGCCAAAATCACTGCGAAAATACCTGCTCCAGCAAAACCGCTTGAGCACGAAAAGTTAGCCGCATAGTTTTTTCAATAATTTGTGTGCAGCAACGTCATGTTTAAGCTCTTCAAACGCAAAGCTGTAGCCTCTGAGTCCGCTCAGGCAGAATCCGTTGCTGCCTTAGAAAGCGAAGGTGCGGAACACGTGTTGCGCAGGTTAGAGTGGACAGTCATTCGCCGATTGGATGGTTTGCTGCAAGGCGATTACCGCACTTTGCTGCGCGGCTCGGGTATCGATTTGGCTGACTTGCGCGAATACCAGCACCACGATGATGTGCGGCACATCGATTGGAACGTCACCGCGCGCCTGCAAGTGCCGCATGTTCGTGTGTTCACCGAAGACCGCGACATGACAGCTTGGTTTTTGTTGGATTTAAGTCCTTCGGTTGATTTTGGTTCCGGCGAAAAACGCAAGCAATCCATCTCCAGCGGTTTCGTGGCCGTCTTGGCTCGGCTATTGACGCGTCATGGCAACCGTGTAGGTGCTATTTTGTATGGCTCGGGCGTTGATCGCGTCATTCCTGCAGGCAGCGGACGGCGCCACGTGTTGCAGCTGATGCACAGCATGACGCAGCGTTCCAAAGCCAAAGATCTAGGGGCGACACGTCTGGCTGATTTACTGAACCAAGCCGCCGGTATGGTGCGCCGTCGCTCAACGGTGTTTGTGGTGTCGGATTTCATCAGCGAGCCCGGCTGGGAAAAGCCTCTGTCCATGCTGGCGCAAAAGCATGAAGTTGTCGCCGTGCGTTTGTTTGACCCGCTAGAGTCGAACTTGCCTGACTTGGGCTTGATCACCATGCGCGATGCCGAAAGTGGAGAGCAATTGTTGGTTGATACCTCCAGTACTAAATTTCGCCAGCGCTATGCGCACATCGCAGCACAGCGCGAAGCTGAATTGCGTCAAAGTCTGTCACGCATAGGTGTGGACACGTTAGAGCTTTCGACCGATGATGATCTGGTGCAATCGATTTTGCGCTTTACCGATATGCGCAAACGCCGCAGTCGCATCGCTGCTGGAGGCAAGTTGCCAGTGCACCTGAAATTGGTGGCTTGAATGCGTATGAAGAATAGGCAATGAAAAGTAGGCTATTAGGATTAGGAATGACCTATGAATGACATCATGAAATGGCCAGACATGTTCGGCACTTGGCTGGCTTCAATGCTGCCAAAAACTTTTCCTTTGCAATTCATGTGGCCGTCGCTCTTATGGCTGTTGTTGTTCGTGCCCTTGCTTGTCGTCGTTTATTGGTGGTTATTGAGACGTAAAAAGAAAGCATCCGTTCGGTTTGCCAGCCTCGCCATCGTGCGAGAAGCCATGGGCGGTGGTCCGAGTTTTCGCCGCCACGTTCCGCCCATCTTGTTTTTGCTAGCTATCACAGCAATGCTGCTAGCTGCATCGCGCCCCATGGCCGTGGTGACTTTGCCGATGACGCAGAAAACCATCATGTTGGCCATAGACGTTTCAGGCAGTATGCGCGCCACCGACGTGCTGCCCACGCGCATGGTCGCTGCGCAAAATGCTGCCAAAGCGTTTTTAGCCGAGCTGCCACGCAACATCAAAGTGGGCATCGTGGCGTTTGCAGGTTCTGCACAAGTGGCACAAATACCGACGCTGAACCGCGAAGACTTGGTATCAGCGATTGACCGTTTTCAGCTGCAACGCGGCACCGCCATTGGCAACGGCATCGTCATGTCATTGGCCACGCTATTTCCCGATGCAGGTATCGATTTGGCGCAGTTGCAATACGGTAACCGGCAGCGCGGCGTGGCGATTGATGAGAAATCCAAAGAGAAGCAAGAATTCACCCCAGTTGCACCAGGCTCCTACAGCTCAGCCGCCATCATTTTGTTGACGGATGGGCAGCGGACCACTGGGGTTGATTCACTTGAAGCAGCAAAGTTGGCGTCTGAGCGTGGTGTGCGCGTTTACACAGTCGGCGTAGGCACCGTCAATGGCGAGACCATTGGCTTCGAAGGCTGGTCCATGCGCGTGAAATTGGACGAAGTCACGTTGAAAGCCATCGCACAAAAGACCGATGCAGACTATTTCTACGCAGGCACTGCAGCAGATTTGAAGAAAGTCTATGAAGCCTTGAGCACGCGCCTCACAGTAGAGAAAAAAGAAACCGAGATTTCTGGTTTGTTGGCGCTTTTAGCAGCTGTTTTGGCTGTCACGTCTGCCGCGCTGTCTATGCTTTGGTTTAATCGGGTTTTGTAAGCCGGTGAATTGACGAGGAATAGACGGGGAATGCAAGAATTTAATCTTGCAACACCCCATTCACCAATCGCAACTGCCGGTCACACCGCGCCGCGAGCGTTTCGTCATGTGTTACCACCACAAAGGCCGTACCGTTGGTTTTGGCGAGATTGATCATCAAATCAAACACGGCATTGGCGGTGTTGCGGTCTAAGTTACCCGTCGGCTCATCCGCTAGAACACATGCTGGCTGCGTGACCAAAGCACGGGCGATGGCAACACGCTGGCGCTCACCGCCTGAAAGCTCTGATGGCCTATGGTGTCGGCGATCTTTCAAACCTACTTCCGCTAGTATTTTTGAAGCAACGCTGGCAGCATCTGTAGCGGCTAGACGCCTAATCCACAGCGGCATGGCAACATTGTCTTGTGCTGTGAATTCGGCTAGCAAGTGGTGAAACTGGTAAACAAAACCCAGGTGTTGGTTGCGCAAATTACCGATCTCAGCTTCATTGAGCTTTGACAATGCATGACCTTTTAGTATGACTGAACCCGTCGATGGCTCATCCAAACCACCCAGTAAATGCAAGAGCGTGCTTTTGCCCGAACCGGACGCGCCGACGATGGCTAAGATTTCACCGGCGTGGACGTGCAAATCAACATCGTGCAGCACGGTCACATCCAGCGGGCCTTCGTGGAAGCGTTTGCCTAAGCCTGTAGCGGATAGCACCACTTCTTTGTTCATTGGATCACTCATAGCGCAAAGCATCCGCCGGGTTGATACGGCTGGCGCGCCAGCTGGGATACAGCGTGGCGACAAAGGCCAAGATGAGAGAAATGATCGCTATCGGCATGATGTCGCTCATCTGTGGCTCGCTGGGCATGCCGTTGAGCAAATAAATATCTTTCGGTAAAAAGCTGGCGTTGAACAATCGCTCGATGAAGGGCACGATCACGTCAATATTGAAAGCGATGCCCAAGCCCAGCAGCAGACCCGCTAGTGTGCCGATTACACCCACCGTCGCGCCTTGAACCACAAAAATACCCATGATACTTTTCGGGCTCGCACCCAGCGTACGCAAAATAGCAATATCGGCGCGCTTGTCGGTCACCGTCATCACCAAAGTGGACACCAAATTGAACGCTGCTACAGCGACTATCAACGTCAAAATAATGAACATCATGCGTTTTTCGACTTCTACAGCGGCAAACCAAGTTTTGTTCTGACGTGTCCAATCACGCACCACCAAATCGCCCGTCAACCCCATGCTCAGCTGCTTTGCCACAGTACGCGCTTGGTGCAGATCTTTGAGCTTCAAGCGAACGCCGGTTGGCCCTTCAAGGCGAAACATCTTGGCAGCATCGTCCACATGCATCATTGCCAACGTCGAGTCGTATTCAAAATGCCCTGAGTCAAACGTGCCAACAACATTGAGCTGCTTCATGCGCGGCACCACGCCAGCAGGCGTCACTTGGCCGCTGGGGGCGATCAGCGTCACGCGGTCACCACGTCCAACACCGAGTTGGCGTGCTAATTCGTAGCCCAGCACCACGCCAAACTCACCCGGCGCTAAAGCTTTGACGGCTTCTAAGTTTTGTTTGCTCGCCGCTAAATCCGTCACCTGGCTTTCAGTCGCTGGGTCAATGCCGCGAATGATTGCGCCTTTCATGTCCTCACCTCTGGCAAGTAATGCCTGCGTTGCTATGAAACTAGAAGCGCCAATGACCTGATTGTTTGATTTAGCCTCAGTCAACGTACGCGCCACATCGGGCAGCGCCGCGCCGCTGGGGCTGAAAATCTCGATGTGCGAGACCACGCCCAGCATCCTGTCGCGCACCTCTTTTTGAAAACCGTTCATCACAGACAGCACAATAATCAGTGCTGCCACACCGAGCGCAATGCCCAACATCGACACGCCTGAGATGAACGAGATAAAGCCATTGCGCCGCGTGGCGCGGCCGGCGCGGGTGTAGCGCCAGCCAAGTTTGAGTTCGTAGGGGAATTGCATAGTTGGACGGTATGGTAACAGGGGAGATAACCTAGAGCGGCGTTAATCTAAAAGCTAAGAGCGACAATAGCATCATGTCTGAAAATACTCACCACCTACTGATTCCTTTTGCCGCCGTTAGTTCAGAAGCTGCCGCCAAGTATTTGCAGGATTTGAAGCTGCCGAACTTGCGGCAACTGCTAGACACTTTGACCTTGACAGGCAGCGATATCGGCTCGGACGAGTCGTTCTCCCCCCCGCACGAGCGCGCTTTGGCCAGAGCGCAAGGCTTGCCGGTCGCAGACGGCTGCATCCCTTGGGCGGCTAACATGGCTACCGAAATGGGTCTGGCTAACGCCGTTTCCGCCTCATGGGGCTGGGTATCGCTGTGCAGCAACTTTGTTGGCACGGGTAGCTTGACGCTGGAAGACCCAGCACAGTTGCACGCCACAGAGGCTGAATCGCGCCAGCTACTCGCCGATATGACACCGTATTTTGCAGAGGACGGCTTGACGCTGCATTACGTTGCACCTAACAAATGGTTGGTTTCTGGCGAGCCTTTGCGCAATGTCCGTACCGCCTCGCTAGACCGCGTGATTGGCAAAGACTTGAGCGATTGGCAGCCAGACCGTGGCGAGTCCGCGAAGCTGCGCCGTCTGCAAAATGAAATGCAAATGTTACTGTACACTCATACAGTTAACGACATCAGAAACCGAAACAATTCAAGCCCGATTAACTCGATCTGGCTTCATGGCCTGGGCGAATTGTCGGAGCTTGGCCAGAAAGTGAGCACTAACATACAACCTTCTGTATCTATCCCTAGAAGCCTAGCAGACGCCGCTATGCGCGAAGACTGGCCAGCTTGGGTGAAAGCTTGGGAGCTGCTGGATGCAACACTGTGTGCCGATTTGCTCAAGCTCGCGCAAGCCGGCGAACATGTGACTTTGACGCTGTGCGGAGAGCGCAGTGCTCTGACCTATGATTTACGACCCAAAAGTGCTTTTGAACGCTTAAAAGGCAGTTTTAGAGGCATTTTCGGCCTCCAGCCGGCGTATTTATTGCCTAAGCAGCTATGAAAAGTATAGTAAAAATTAAGTAATCAGAGCCCATGAAAATAACTGTCCGCGACGTCCCCCCCCGCGCCGCTTGGGCGCTTGAGCAAACTGGCGTGCACCCGCTGCTGGCACGGCTCTATGCCGCCCGGGGCGTGAGTACCAAAGAGCAGTTGGACGACGGTTTGGCGCTGTTGCTACCACCCAGCAGCTTGAAAGGTGTTCTAGAGGCTGCCGTATTGTTAGCCGACGCCATCGCCCAACAGAAGCGCCTGTGCATCGTGGCGGATTACGACTGCGACGGTGCGACCGCTTGCGCCGTCGGCATCCGCGGGCTGCGTTTGCTGGGTGCGAAGCACGTCAGCTACATCGTGCCCGACCGCGTGGTCGACGGCTACGGCCTGACCGCGCCTATTTCGCAGCGCGTGAAAGACAGCGGGGCGGAGGTGCTGATTACCGTGGACAACGGCATCGCCAGTTTTGAGGGCGTCGCCACCGCCAAGGCGCTGGGCTTGCAGGTTTTAGTGACCGATCACCATTTGCCCGCCGTGGTGGATGGCGCGATCAAGCTGCCGGACGCAGACGTCATCGTCAACCCGAACCAGCCTGATTGCACATTTGAGAGTAAATCCATCGCCGGTGTCGGCGTGATGTTTTATGTGCTGTTGGCGCTGCGGTCGGAATTGCGCAAACGCGGGGTGTTTGATGCGCAAAATCAGCCCAAATTAGACAACTTGTTGCCACTGGTCGCGCTGGGCACAGTGGCGGATGTGGTGAAATTGGATGCCAATAACCGCAGAATCGTCGCCCAAGGGTTAAAACGCATTCGAGCCGGCGTACTATATGCTGGTGTAGCTAGTCTTTTTGTAGCATCTGGACGTAAATCACCGGTTGCAACCAGCTTTGATTTCGGCTTTGCCCTCGGCCCACGGATCAACGCGGCGGGTCGTTTGAGCGATATGACCTTGGGCATCGAATGCTTGCTGACCGACGACCCCAGCCGTGCTGATGAATTGGCTCGAACGCTTGACGGCATCAACCGCCAGCGCCGCGAGCTGGAAGGCGGTATGCGCGAGCAGGCTTTTGTCATGGCCGAATCGTTGTTTCAAGAAGATGAAGATCCGCCACCGGCCATTTGCGTGTTTGACCCCGATTTCCACGAAGGCGTGGTCGGTATCGTCGCCTCGCGCCTCAAAGATAAGCTACATCGCCCCAGCTTTGTCTTCGCCAAAAGCGGTGCGGTGGGAAAAGAAGCTGAATTAAAGGGTTCTGGGCGCTCAATTGTGGGATTTCACCTGCGCGATGCCTTGGATTTGGTCGCCAAACGGCATCCCGGTGTGCTTTTGCGCTTTGGCGGCCACGCCATGGCGGCAGGTTGCACGATTTTGGCAGAACGGTTTGAAGACTTTGAAGCCGCACTCAGCCAAGTCGCAGCCGAGTGGTTAGACGACGAAGCTTTGACCCGAACGATTTCTACCGATGGCCCGGTTGACCCGAATTATTTGCGGGTTGATTTGATCGACATGTTAGACCGCGAAGTTTGGGGGCAGGGTTTTGCTGCACCCACGTTCAGTGAAGAGGTCGAAGTGCTGTCGCAGCGCATCGTCGGGCAAAACCATTTGTCGCTGAAATTAAAGCATCAAGGCAAACCGATTGATGCCATGTGGTTTGGCCACACAGAGCAGTTACCGCCACGTGTGAAGTTGGCGTTTCGACTTGATGCAGCAGAGTGGAATGGGCGGCGGACGATCAAGTTTTTGGTTGAAGGCGTCGAAGCTATTTAGATGTAAGTACGGGTGCATCTTGATGGGTTTACTTACATTGGGGTGAAGTTAAGTAAAGCTAGGCAAAGCCTTGTGAAGCCGTCAAAACTTGGTCTTTTCATACCTAGAATGACTTTAACAGTGGCTATCAGCTTCATCAGCTGTGCTGTTGTTTTTTTCATTTTCAAAAAGGATTTTCATGAACCCAAGTTCAAAATTTACCCTCAAAAGCCTAGCCCTTGGCGTTTTGGCTGTTGCCGCAATGGTAAGTGCACAAGCCCAGACATCAGCTGCAGCGCCATCCATGGCGCCAGCTTTGGCTGGTGTCTACGTTGGTGGCAGCATTGGTAGCACCGCTATCACCGATTTAAGCTCTAAAGTTGGCTTCGGCGGCTATGTGGGCTACAAAATCAATGAAAACTTCGCAGTTGAAGCCGGCGCGCAAAGCTTGGGTAAATTCAGCGTTGCGGGTACGGATGTCAAAGCCTCTGCGTACAACGTCTCAGTGCTGGCCGGTGTGCCGATTGATCCAAAAATCTCCGTTTACGGCCGCTTGGGTTATGGTAGTTTGACAGCCACTGCCAACGGCAACTCATCAGCAGACACCAATTCTGCGCTCTATGGTGCCGGCGCACGTTACCAATTGAACCAAAACCTAGCCGTCCGCGCTGAATACACCCGCTTGGCGTCAGACACTGGCACTTTTGGTGTGGGCTTGCAGTACAGTTTCTAAGTTGTCTTTAAGTCGATAAGTAGGCGTTTGTACAGCGCTGAAACCTCAAAAACCTCGTAAAACATCGTTTTTACGAGGTTTTTTGCCTCTAGCCGGAGTATTTATTGCCTCTATTGCTATCAAAAACATAGTTTTCGCGAAAAGCATAAAATACTAGGGTGACTACCTACTTAAACGCTGATCTCCATTGCCATTCCGTCGTCTCTGACGGCACTTTGACACCTGAATTACTTGCTGCGCGGGCTAAGACCAACGGGGTGGAACTTTGGGCGCTGACGGACCATGACGAAATTGGAGGGCAGGTGCGGGCTGCTGCTGCTGCTGCTGCGAATGACATGGCTTACCTGACTGGGGTCGAAATATCCGTCACTTTTGCCAACGAAACGGTGCATATTGTCGGCCTCGGCTTTGATGCGACCAACCCGATCATCGTCAACGGCTTGGCGAAAACCCGTGGCGGGCGGGGCGAGCGGGCTATGGAAATGTCTGACGGTTTAGCCAAGGTAGGCATCAAAGACGCTTACACGGGTGCTTTGAAATTTGTAGGCAACCCAGAATTAATCTCACGTACCCATTTCGCCCGCTTTTTGGTCGAAAGCGGCGTTTGCAAAGACACGTACGAGGTGTTTCGCAAGTATTTAACCGAAGGCAAACCAGGCTACGTGCCACACAGCTGGGCAAAATTGGGCGATGCGGTGAGTTGGATCGTACAGAGCGGCGGTGTGGCGGTGATTGCGCACCCAGGGCGTTATAAATTTACGGCGAATGAAGAGTTTGCCTTATTCAGCGAATTCAAAACCCACGGCGGGCAGGGTGTGGAGGTGGTGACAGGCAGCCATACCACCGCTGAATACGTGGAATACGCGGCCGTGGCCAAAGAATTTGACTTGGCAGCCTCACGCGGAAGTGACTTTCACAGTCCGGACGAAAGCCGCATCGACTTGGGCACCTTGCCTCTGCTGCCGGGCGATTTGACGCCGCTGTGGGAATTAGTAAAAGACAACATCAAACTCGGTAACAAGTTGCCTAGCCTCGTGGAAAAAGAACATTGAGTTCGGGCGCTTTAAGTCTGCCAAAGCCTAATGCGGCGATGGCGGGCATTGGGTTCACGGTCGCCGCGGTGGCGTGTTTCGCGGTGTCTGACACTACAGCAAAATTCGTGACCAATAGCGTATCCGTCTTCATGGCGTTGTGGTTTCGCTATGTGGTGCAGGCGGTGGTGATGACAGTTGTCGCACTTCCTGTGCGTGGCAAAGAAGTTTTTAAAACAGCGCATCCAAAATTTCAAATCTTGCGTGGCATGCTGCTGGTCATCACGAGTTTGCTGGCATTTTTAAGTTTGCGGTTCATGCCTGTCGGTGAATTTACGGCGATTGTGTTGGTAACGCCGCTGGTGATCACGCTGCTGGCAAACCGGGTTTTGGGTGAGGCTGTGTCGCCCTTGCGTTGGGTGCTGGTGATAGGCGGTTTTGTGGGGGCAATGATCATCATTCGACCCGGACATGAAGCTTTCCATTGGACCGCACTGCTGCCCTTGGCTTTGGTGGCGACGAATTCATGGTTTCAAGTGCTCACCAGCCAATTGGCCAAGACAGAAGACCCGATGACCATGCAAATCTACACGGGATGGACGGGTGCTGTGGTCGCAACATTGGCTCTACCGTTTGTCTGGAGTGGGTTGCCGTCGGCGTTTCTGATGGGTTTGATGGTCATGATGGCTTGCATGGTGACTGCAGGTCATTTCATGTTGACTTTGTCTTACCAGCGCGCCCCAGCGGTGACTTTAACTCCGTATTTTTACTTGCAAATATGCTTTGCCATGTTGTGCGGCTGGATTGTTTTTTCGCATGTGCCTGATGCTTGGGTGGTTGCTGGCATGGTGTTGATTGGTGTTTGTGGCGTAGCGGGCGGTTGGCTCACCATCCAAGAATCGCGGAAAAAACGAGCAGCTGATCAACTGCCGATTGAGCCGATTGAGTAAGCCAAAGGACATATGTATTCATGGCACAGCTGTTTGAAGTTCACCCCGACAATCCGCAGCAGCGCTTGTTGAAGCAGGCCGTCGCCTTGTTAGCCAAAGGCGGTATCTTGGCCGTGCCGACGGATTCCAGTTACGCTTTGGTATGCCACCTCGACGACAAAGCTGCCGCAGACAAGTTGCGCCAAATCCGCCAAGTGGACGATAAACACCATTTAACTTTGCTGTGCCGCGATTTGTCAGAACTCGCCAGCTTTGCGCGGGTAGACAACAAGCAATTTCGTTTGCTCAAAGCCGCGACCCCAGGGCCATACACCTTTATCTTGGAGGCCAGTAAAGAAGTACCGCGTCGACTATCCCACCCATCGCGTAAAACCATCGGCCTGCGTGTGCCGCAACACGCGGTGCTGAGTGAACTGTTAGCTTTGCATGGCTCGGCTTTGTTGGCGACGACGTTGATCGCACCGGGTGAAACCGATTCGTTGAACGACGCAGAAGAGAT
>JANPLX010000068.1:0-2227 GCA_031422495.1 Polaromonas sp.
GAAGCCTGGCGTGACGACGAATGCGCTGGACAAACTGGCGCACGACTACATCACCCAAGTGCAAGGCGGCATTCCTGCCCCACTGAACTACACGGGTGGCGGCGATATTCCTTACCCAAAATCGATTTGCACCTCTGTCAATCACCAAGTTTGTCATGGTATTCCGAATGATAAACCGCTCAAAAAAGGCGATACCGTGAATATCGACGTAACCGTCATCAAAGACGGTTGGCACGGCGACACGAGCCGCATGTTTGGTGTGGGCGAGCTGTCCATTGCCGCCAAGCGCCTGAGTGCATTGACCTATGACGCGATGTGGATCGGCATTGCACAGGTCAAACCTGGCGCGCATTTAGGCGACATTGGTGCTGCAATTCAAAAATTCTCTGAAAACAACGGTTTCAGTGTGGTGCGCGAGTTTTGTGGCCACGGCATTGGACGCGTCTTCCACGAAGAGCCACAAGTGCTGCACTACGGCAAGCCAGGCACGTTAGAAGAGCTGAAAGTGGGCATGACGTTCACCATTGAGCCGATGATTAATTTGGGTAAAAAAGAGATCAAAGACGGTCCTGATAAAGACGGCTGGTCTATTGTGACCAAGGACCATTCATTGTCAGCGCAGTGGGAACACACGATTTTGGTAACACCAACAGGTTATGAAGTTTTGACGCTATCAGCTGGTAGCCCGCCGCCGCCAGCTTTTATCACAGCATAATCGCAATACAAACACATATTTGCTATACCAATAATAGCAGTTTAGGCAATAAATGCGAAGGCTAGATGCCAATTTACGAGATTCATTTCATACAAAGAAACGCGTTATTTTAGACGCTTTGCAGCAGTCAGGCTCGTCCACGCGGGGCATCAATAGCCATTTATTGAAACTATCAAAATTAGCCGATGAAACGCTGAAATCGCTCTGGGAAGAGGTCGCGTTTCCTGCAAATTATGCACTCGTAGCAGTGGGTGGTTTTGGACGCGCTGAGTTGTTTCCGCACTCTGACGTAGACGTGCTGGTTTTGTTGCCAGATGGCGTTGTACCTGAGCAAGATGACAGCGTTAAAACCAGGATTGAAAACTTCATCAGCAGCTGTTGGGATGCTGGTTTGGAGATTGGCTCATCCGTACGAAACGTGGCAGACTGCGTCGCACAAGCCGAAAATGACGTAACGGTGCAAACCAGCTTACTGGAGTCGCGCTTGGTCGTGGGTAACAAAGCGCTTTATGCACGGTTTTCTAAGCAATTCCGTGCTGGAATGGATGCACCGGCCTTTTTCGTTGCCAAAACGCTGGAAATGAGGCAGCGACATCACAAATTTGAAGACACACCCTACTCGCTTGAGCCCAATTGCAAAGAATCACCGGGTGGACTACGCGATTTACAAATCATTTTGTGGGTGGCGAATGCGGCCAATTTGGGCAAAAACTGGGATGATTTAGCGAAAAATGGTTTAGCGACACGTTTTGAGGTCATACAAATCAAACGCAATGTCGCGCTGCTGAATTTGATTCGAGCGCGATTGCATATCATCGCTAACCGGCGAGAAGACCGCTTGGTATTTGATTTGCAAACTGCAGTTGCAGAATCATTTCACTATCGTACGGACAGTATCAGTGATAGCAAAAAATCGAACAAACGCGCCAGCGAGCAGTTGATGCGTCGTTACTACTGGGCTGCCAAAGCCGTGACGCAACTGAACCAAATATTGCTACTCAACATCCAAGAAAGATTGAATGAAGAGACACTAGAAGTTCGTCCTATCAACGATTACTTTGGCGAAAAAGCGGGCATGATTGAGGTACTCAGCGACGACGTTTTTACGAAGCACCCCCATGTGATTTTGCAAACGTTTTTGTTGTACCAAACCACACCCGGCTTAAAAGGTCTATCTGCCCGCACGCTGCGCGCCCTGTTCAACGCTAGGCATGTGATGAACACCGCCTATCGCAACGACTCCATTAACCACGCCACGTTCATGCAGATATTGCAACAGCGTGAAGGTTTAACGCACGCACTGCGGCTGATGAACCAAACCTCGGTACTCGGACGTTATTTGTGGGTGTTCCGCAAAATTGTGGGACAAATGCAGCATGATTTGTTCCACGTTTACACGGTAGACCAGCACATTTTGATGGTATTGCGCAATATGCGGCGTTTTTTTATACCTGAGCATACGCATGAGTATCCGTTTTGCTCGCAGCTGGCAGCAGGTTGGGACAAGCCATG
>JANPLX010000069.1:0-10480 GCA_031422495.1 Polaromonas sp.
GCCGGCGTCTGGGTGTTCGTCGGTGAATAGGCGGTCGTACAGGCGGACTTCGCAGCTTAGGCTGTCTGCAACGGCCACCCAGGTGATGACGCCTTTGACTTTGACGCTGGCGGAGCCGGGGGTGCCGCTTTTGGTGTCGGGGATGACGGTGGCGTGGACTTCGGTGACGTTGCCTGAATCGTCCTTCACAAAACCGGTGCATTCAATGACGTGGCCGTATTTCAGGCGGACTTTGTTGCCAGCGACTGCCGTGCCGTCTGCGCCGGTTTTAGGTGGGAACAATCTAAAGAAGCCTTTGGGCGGCGTTTCTTCAAAGTCGGTACGCTCTATCCACACTTCTTTGCCCAGCTTGAAGCTGCGGTTGCCCAGCTCGGGGTGGTGCGGGTGGATGGGGGCGGTGCAGGTGTCCATGACACTGCCGTCGTTGACCATGCTGTTCTCCGTAGCCGCTTGGTTGCCGGCGCCATAGGGGAAAAGCTCGTCCCAGTTGGTGAGCACTAACTTCACGGGGTCGAGCACGGCCATGGCGCGGGGTGCGGATGCGTCTAGGCTTTCGCGCAGGCAGCCTTCCAGCGTGGCGTAATCAATCCAGCTGTCGGATTTGGTGACGCCAATGCGTTCGGCAAAGAGCTGCAGCGCTTCTGGCGTGTAGCCACGGCGGCGCAGGCCGACGATGGTGGGCATGCGTGGGTCGTCCCAGCCAGTGACCACTTTGTCGTCCACCAATTGCCTGAGTTTGCGTTTGCTGGTGACGACGTAGGTGAGATTAAGCCGCGCAAATTCGTACTGGTGCGGGGGCGGGCTGCTTAATAACTTGCCTTCGATCAGGCGTTCCATCAACCAGTCGTAAAACGGACGTTGGTCTTCAAACTCCAGCGTGCAGATGCTGTGGGTGATCTGCTCCAGCGCGTCCTCTATCGGGTGGGCAAAGGTGTACATGGGGTAGATGCACCATGTGTCGCCGGTGTTGTGGTGGTGGGCGCGGCGGATGCGGTAGATGGCGGGGTCGCGCAGGTTGATGTTGGGCGACGCCATGTCGATTATTGCTCTCAAAACCATAGCGCCATCGGCATGTAATCCGACGGCCATCTCTTTAAATCGAGCTAAATGGTGCTCTGCAGACAGGGCTCTGAACGGGCTATCCACACCGGGTTTGCCAAAGTCGCCACGGTTGGCGCGCATGTCGTCGGCGCTTTGCTCATCCACGTAGGCGTTGCCAGAGGCGATGAGGTATTCCGCCGCGCGGTACATGAAATCGAAGTAGTCGCTGGCTTGGTACGGCTTGTCGTTACCCGGCTGGCTCCAGTCAAAGCCCAGCCATTTGACCGAGTCGATGATGGTGTTGACGTATTCCATCTCCTCTTTTTCAGGGTTGGTGTCGTCAAACCGCAGGTGGCACACGCCGCCGTAGTCGCGTGCCAAGCCGAAGTTGAGGCAGATACTCTTGGCGTGGCCGATGTGCAGGTAGCCATTCGGCTCGGGCGGGAAGCGGGTGCGGATTTTGGCAGGGTCGGGCTGGCCAGCGGCTTGATGCGCCGCATCGCCCGGGCTGCCCGCCCATTTGCGGCTGGCGTAGGTGCCGTTGGCAAGATCGTACTCGATGATCTGGCGCAGGAAGTTGCTTGGTTTGGATACTTCTGGGGCGGAATTAACCGAGGAAGGGGGTTTGTTGTCGGTAGAACTCATGCGATTGATTTTAGACGGCGAATAGATGACGAAGGGGTGGTTAATAGATTTTTTCCAAGCGTTTAGCAAGGTAGTCGGTGCGGTCTTGGTGGGCTTCGAATTTGGGGATGGGGATGCCGGTGAACAGGAAATCCATCAGCTCACGCGGCGAGATGATGCGCATACCTTGCACCGAATAGAGGCTAAGAACGATACGGTCGCCTGTGACGAAATACTCGCAACCGGCTAAATGGGCATCAGCCAAGATCCAGCCGTCTGATTCGTCAGGGCAGGGCATGGTGGTTTCCGCTGCGGGAACGAGCGGAATCATCGTCACGATATCGCTGATTAAGGTTGCTGTTTTAACGGCGGAGTACTTCAATTTGAGCACCAAAATACGAGTTAGCTTTGCGATAACGCGGTCGCTGATCACGTATTTAATGATTAACTTTGGTGGCACAGCAAAAGGGTTTTCGTCTTCTTCCGCAGCGTCTGTTGGCCAATAGAGGAGCTCTCGGCATAGACCATCGCTATGAACGGCCGAAAACAGCATATTGGTGTCTAAAAAGACTTTCATGCGGTTTTTAGCGTTGCAGATTTTGCTAGTTTTGAGGCGACCCTATCCTCATCACGCGCCTCATTGCAAATGCGCATCACATCGTCCTCGGTGTAGATGCCCATTGAACGTGCATGACGGCCAAAATCTTCAGTTGCTGCTTTCCATCGAGTCCTAAAAACGTGCCCGCTCAAGGCCTCACGCGCTAGTTCGCTTTTTGACTTGCCAGTAGCAGCAGCAAGCTCGCTGAGTTGTTTGTCAAGTTTGTCATCAATACGCAGCGTCAGCATGGACATGAATATCTCCTAATGGGGTTGTATGACATTGTAATACAAGCATGGACGGTGTGCAATTTACCTTTGACTTACCTTTCGCAACAGATTTCACCTGCGGTTAACAGACTTTTGGGTTGCCTAGCGCGTTGTTAAAGAGCTCAATAAACAATGTTCAGGAGAATTTAGATGAAGCCATCAGCCATTTATTCAAAGCTCGCTAAAACGGCCTCGTTGGCCTTTTTGGGAGTAACCGCCTTGATAGCTGCGACGACAGCGCAAGCACGACCGCATTACATCCAAGACGTGCAATATGTGCAAGGCGGGGCGCAGTTGGTGATCACGCCGCCTCAGCTGGTGATCCAGGCACCGTTACCGCAGGTGTATGTCGCGCCTGCGCCACGTGTTTACACGCAGCCTGTTTATGCGCAGCCCGTATATCCACGCCACGTGCGCGTGCAGCCACAGCCGGTTTACAGCGCCAATTATTATCCAGGTCGGATTTACTACATCAACGGCTACCCGTATTTAAATGGTCATCCTTACCGTGGGCATGGGAAGAAGCATCATAAAGTTAAGCATTTCAAGCACGGTCATGGACATGGACATGGGAACGGGCATGGGCACGGTAACGGCAACGGCCATCGTTAATTTCAGCGCATCCAACGATGCTGCAGCGCAACACGCTTGACATCACGCCAACTGGAACATTGCCGAGACAAGTCTGGCCAGATGCGTTGCAACACTTCACTTTCAGACCAAGCGTCGGCTGAGGCTTGATGGCGCTTAGCGCAGACGATGCCAAAATACGCGAGCCAATCGTCTAATGACTCTGCTTGCACTTTGGGATGCATGGCCTTACAAAGCATGGCAATGTCTAGCCATTCGTTGGGAAGCTGAGTGCGTAGTTCCTGTTTAACATGGGTACTGATGATGCGTTCGTCAAAGGCTGCATGAAAAGCTAGTAAAGGCGCATTGCCTGCATAGGCTATAAACATTTGTAAAGCTTCGCTTATCGCCACGCCGCCAGCTTGGATTTGCTGGCCAATGTTGTGCACAAGGATATTGGTTTTGTCGGTGACCAAGGTTGCAGGCTTGACGGTAATTTCAAAGCTGTCGCCCGGTATCAGTGTCATTCGACGTGATTGCCAATCAATATTCACGGCATTGCAGGCTATGGCTAAAAGCTGCGCACTACTGGTGTCTAGGCCACTGGTTTCCACATCGAGCACGACCCAGCGCACGACGCCTGTTTGTGCATCAGCTAAATGCTTTTGTCGTAAACCCAGCCAGTCTTTCCAGCTCATCGCAAATAATCCATGTGCATCCGTTGCTGTAAGGCATGCGCTACGCTGTAAGCTTCTTTCAGTATTCTGCGGTCAATGGAATTGAGGCTGCTGATGGCAATGCTGTTGGGAAAATGAGGGTCATATGTGTTGTCAATCTGAACGCGTAATCTAAGGCTTTGCAAAAATTCAAAGCCACTGACCCAGCCTTCGTATTCATTGTGCTGCAGTCCAAGTTTGTTGCCAACGGCTTCTAAACGTGCTCGGGTGTTGGTTTCCGCTAGACCGTGGGCGAGTGCATAAACGCGTGCTGCATCGACAAATATCGCGGAGCCTCGCAGCTTGAGGTCAATCATGCCAGCATCATCGGCATCTAAGGCCCCAGTCCACGTCAGCGGTAGCGTGCGCGTGAGTGCGTTTGCAGCCAGTTGCTTTAAGAAACGTGGTACGCGTGGTGTGCGTGTCATGATTGTTTGTTGCAACGTCTGTGACAGTGGCGTAGATCCCCACAGTCCGCGCAGATCAAAAAACACACTGGCATTGAGCAAATCTTGGGGCGCACCATGCTCAATCCAATCCGTAAAGCGATCTTGCCATTGCTGGACTGTCATGCAAAGCTGCGGGTTGCTGGCCATGATGTTGCCTTTGCACAACGGAAAGCCGAAACTGTTTAGCGCGGTGTTTGCTTCAAGGGCGAAAGCCAACCAGCGCGTGCGCGTGGCGTCGTCGCAGTCGTTTTGCAAAATCAGGGCATTGTCTTGGTCTGTCGCAATGGTTTGCTCTTCACGGCCTTCAGAGCCTAGGGCTATCCAACAAGCTTGATGCGCTGACAATTGGTGTTTGATGGCCAGTAAATCCAACAGTCGCTGGGTCAGCAAGTCGTTGAGATGGCTGATCAGACTGGTCAGCTGGCGTGCATGCACACCCTGGCCAAGCAAGCGCTGTGTAAAACGACGAATGTCGATGGCTAGATCGCTTAACGTGTCTGTGTTCTCAGCACTACGCAATGCATTGCTGAGCTGCTGCAAGCTCAGACGCTGCATGGCAAACAAGTCACGCTCAGAAATAATTCCCACTGCTATACCGTTTTGGGTGACCGGCACGTGACGTATGCTCAAGCGCGACATGAGTAATGCCGCATCTTGTGCCGTGTGTGCACGCGTCAATGTGTGCACTGGCGCGACCATGACCGTGCTGATGGCTTGGTCGAGGGATATGCCTGCCAATGTGACGCGATTAAGAACATCGTAACGCGTCAAAATCCCGATGGCCATGCCTTCTTGATTTGTGACCAATATGGAGCCAATGCGCTTATCGTGCATCGTTTGCAGCGCCATGCGCAGTGGGGTGGAGGCGCTGCACGTGATAGGTTGATGTCGGATCAACTCGCCCAAAGGTGTTTCTAAAGATTGTTCAGACAATACACGGGAAGCAAATTCGTTTTGCAAATTTTTGTGCGATAAGTTTAAGAAATTTTGAATTCGACGATTTAAAAAATCAGCAAAAACGTCGCTTTTAAGAGCCAACAATTGCATCGCTGATACTGGCAAAGTCAATACAAAGCTATCCGCCGCGGCTATGTAGCTGGCACTGACAGGGCGTTGCGCCAGAGCCGCATTGACGGCAAACATATCGCCAGCCTCGTATAAAAACGCACTGGGCAAGGCTGTGTTGCCCAACGATCCAGTGATAGCACCGCTGCGAACATAGTGCAGCACATGTATTGGCCCATTGCTAGCGCTAATCACAAGCTCACCAGGTGCAAAATAATGCTGCTGTGATTGTTCGACAAAACTTTGCACATCCGCGGCTTGCATTTGTGCAAAAGGCGGATGTTGCGACAACTCTTGGCACAGTTGCTGTATTAAGCTCGTAGAAGGTGTCGTCATCACCATGATTGGCTATTGTGCATAAACGACAGTGTGCCGTAAATTCACATAAATTAAAAGTCCGCAGTGACAGGTTTGCTGTGAAAGTATATTTTCAACACCGTGAATTTTTCTTCCCAATAATAAAAGGCTACAAAAATTCGGTAAAAATGTCGATTTTTACGCCGGAAATGAAGTGATAGCTGTTAAAACTTTACTATAGCGATACATCGCCGATGTTTATATAGTGCTAAGGTCTTCGTAGAATAGGACATATGAAAAAAAGAAATTCACTCTTTAATTGGAAATTTGGCATCATCGGTTTGGCTGTTTTAGCCCTGGCTGGCGGCGGTTATTGGTGGTACAGCCAAAAGCAAGCCTCAAGTAATGTGCAATACCGTACCAGCAAGCTAGAGCGTGGCAATTTGCAGGCTAGTGTGTCTGCCAGCGGCGCGGTGAATCCTGTCACGCAAGTGTCGGTGGGTACGCAGGTGTCTGGGCAAATCAAAGAGTTGTATGTCGATTTCAACTCCGAGGTCAAAGCCGGCCAGCTGATTGCCTTGATTGACCCTGAAACTTTTGAATACCGCGTGCGCTCAGCCCAAGCGGACTTAGATTCCACCCGCGCGCAAGTGCTGACATCTCAGGCCAATGTGGCTTCTAGCAATGCTCAGGTTTCCCGTGCAAAACTTGATTTGGCAGAGGCGCAGCGAGATTTAGACCGCCAGCAAGTGCTGGTGGACAAGCAATTTGTGACTCAAAGCGTGGCTGACAAAGCGCGGGCTTTGGTGGCAACTTTGGGCGAATCCGTCAAAGTGGCCGATGCGCAAGTAGCAGTAACGGCGGCACAAGTCAAAAGCGCGCAAGCCAGCGTGGCGCAACGCGAATCGACTTTAGCGCAAGCGCGGATTGACTTGACGCGAACCAAAATCACCTCACCCGTGAACGGTATCGTTATCAAGCGCTCCATCGAAAAAGGCCAAACTGTAGCGGCCAGTTTGTCGTCTCCTGAGCTCTTCGTCATCGCCCAAAACTTGCAAGACATGCAGGTGGATGCGAGTATTGACGAAAGCGATGTGGGCAAGATTCGCATGGGTCAAAAAGCAACATTCACGGTGGATGCTTTTGCGGGCCAAACGTTTGAAGGCGAAGTTCGTCAAGTCCGCAAAGCTGCTCAAAACGTGGCTAATGTGGTGACGTATGTGGCCGTAATCGGGTTTTCAAACAGCGGTGGGCGCTTGTTGCCTGGTATGACTGCAAATGTGCGCGTGATTACCGAGGCGCGTGAAAACGTGCTCAAAGTGGCGAATGCGGCGTTGCGGATGAAGATTGCTGGTATTGAACCTGCCGCTGCGGCTGCTGCAGCTCCGGGTCCAGGCGGCGCAACCACGCCTGCAGCAACGCCTCCTGCCGGTACTTCGGGTGATGCTAAGGGCTGGACGTGGATCTCTGAAGCCGTGGCGCAGCAAGGCCCTGGCGGTGCTGGAGGGGGTGGTGGTGGCATGGCAGCGCAGCGCGAACGTCTTGTCACCGAGTTGCAACTCAGCGCTGAGCAGCAAACCAAGCTGGATGCGATCAGTGCCGAGCTGCGCCCCAAATTCATGGCCATGCGCGACATGAGCGAAGACGAACGCCCTGCAGCGCGTGAAAAAGTGACTGCCGAGATGCGTCAAAAAATCATGGCGATGCTGACGACCGAGCAAAAACCAAAGTATCAGCAAATCATTGCCGCACAACAGCAAAACCGACCAGCTGGAGGAGGCTCTGCAACAGCTGCGCCTTCTGGTGCACCCGCTTCGCCAGCAATGCCAAAGGCACCAGCTGGTAGTGCAAACGATGCTAAATCAGTTGCAAATGATACTACTAAATCAATAGCACCTCAGGCAAATAATACGCTGGCTACAGGCCAAAAACAGGGTGAAAAATCTAGCTCAGCTGCCGCTGCACCGGCTGCGCCATCAGCATCACCGCCAGCCATGGATGCAGGCGCAGGCGGCGGCAACCCCGCCACGCAATTCCGCAATTTGATGGTCGCTCAGCTGGCTTTGAGTCCCGCTCAAATCGAAAAAGTAGATGCCATTTACGCCGATGCGCGCCCCAAGATGATGACGCTGCGCGACCTGCCGCAAGAGGAGCGTGGCAAGGCGCGGGAGAAAATAACCGCTGACATTCGCGCCCAATTGCGCGACCAAATGACGCCTGAGCAAAAGCCGAAGTTTGACGCCTTGGTCGCCGCCTCAGCCAACCGCCAAGTCACCCGTGGCAAGATTTACCTGATGGGCGCAGATGGCAAACCCAAAGCTTACAACGTGCGCTTGGGCATTACTGACGGCAGCAGCACCGAGTTGATCGTTACGCCAAATTCACCCGATGCGGCCGAGCTTGTCGTAGGCGCGGCTGTGATTATTGGTACGGTAAATACAGGTGCAACTGCCGGCGCTACTAGCCCAGCACGACCGGCGGGCGCTGCTGGTCCACGGATGGCGTTTTAAGATGACTGAATTGCTCATCCAAGCGCGCGATTTGGTCAAAACCTACACCATGGGTGACCAAACCGTGCACGCGCTGCGAGGTGTGTCCATCGACATTGCCAAAGGCGATTTTGTCGCCATCATGGGTGCATCAGGCTCGGGTAAATCGACGCTGATGAATATTTTGGGTTGCCTTGATTTACCAACGACTGGGCATTACCATTTGGCTGGCGAAGCAGTAGAGGGCATGGAACAAGACCAGCTGGCGTCAATTCGCAATCGCCGCATCGGCTTTGTGTTCCAACAGTTCAACTTATTGCCACGGACAAGCGCTTTGGAAAACGTCGAGCTGCCCATGGTTTATGGTGGTATCAAAGCAACCGAGCGGCATGAACGTGCGATGAAGGCGTTACAGCAAGTTGGTTTGGGTGAGCGTTTTCACCACACACCGGCTGAGTTGTCTGGCGGGCAGCAGCAGCGGGTAGCTATTGCGCGAGCTTTGGTGAATTCACCGCAATTGATATTGGCAGACGAACCGACGGGTGCATTAGATTCGGAAACCTCCGAAGACATCATGAACTTGCTCACAGAGCTGAACAAAACCGGTATGACCGTGGTGTTGGTCACCCATGAGGCGGATATTGCAGCGTGGGCACGGCGTAAGATCGTGTTTAAGGATGGGCATATCATTGAAGATGCGGTTCAGGAGGCAACTCCAGTATGAATTTTTTTGCCGCAGTCCGTAGCGCTTTTCGCGCACTCGCTGCCAACACCTTACGCAGCATTTTGACCATGCTGGGCATCATCATTGGCGTGGCAGCTGTCATCACGATGATTGCCGTTGGCCGTGGTGCGACGGATCGTGTGCAAGAGCAAATGAAAGGTTTAGGCTCAAACATCATGCTGGTCATGCCGGGTGGTTTGACAGCGGGTGGTGTGCGACTCGGTGCTTCTACAGGTCAGGGCTTGTCTGAAGACGATGCTAACGCCATCGCCCGTGATGTCCCCGAAGTACAGGTCGCCGCGCCCTCCATGCGCACAGGCGCGCAGGTGATTGCGGGCAACACGAACTGGAGCACCAGCATCATGGGTGCAACCAACGACTACTTGGAAGCCCGAGAATGGCCGCTGCAAAGTGGTCGCGCCTTTGAAGCCGCTGAGATTCAGGGTTCATCCAAAGTTGCGATGATTGGGCAAACGGTCGCGACGCAACTGTTTGGCGAATCTGACCCGCTGGATCAAGTCATTCGAGTCAAAAAAGTACCTGTCACCATCATTGGCTTGTTGGCTCCAAAAGGACAAAACTCATTGGGACAAGACCAGGACGACATTGTCATCGTGCCCATTTCTACTTACCGCAACCGCATCCAAGGTGGCAACGCTGGCAAGCTCAAACGCATCGGGGTGATCAGTGTGAAGGTCAAAGAAGGCCAAAGCATGAAGATCGCCGAAGAAAACATCAAAGACCTATTGCGCCAGCGCATGAAAGTGCAATCGGGTGGCGACGACCCGTTCACCATCCGCAATTTGACCGAAATTTTGCAAGCCCAAGAAGAATCTAGCAAAGTCATGACCATGCTTTTAGCGGCTGTAGCTGGCATCAGCTTGGTGATTGGCGGTATCGGCATCATGAACATCATGCTGGTCAGCGTGACCGAGCGCACCCGCGAAATCGGCCTACGCATGGCGGTCGGTGCACGTGGTAAAGACATCTTGACCCAGTTTTTGATCGAAGCCGTCACGCTCAGTTTGATAGGTGGTGCGATTGGGGTGTTGATAGGCGCGATTGCGACCTGGGCCGTCGGCCAGTTCGCAGGTTGGCAGGTCAGCATGACGCTGGCATCGATTTTCTTGGCGACGGGATTTTCAGCGTTTGTGGGAATCTTCTTTGGCTTTTATCCAGCTAGAAAAGCGTCGAAGTTGTTGCCGATACAGGCGTTGAGGTACGAATAATTTGCTATAAATAATATAGCAAATTAGGTAATAAATACGCCGGCTATAGGCTTATATTAGGGGTAATTAACCTGCTTTTGCAAGCACGCGTTCAATTTCTACCTTGCTGGTTTTTTGGGGTGCATCAAACAGCAGGTCTATCAACGTAGCTTCGCGTTTTTTAACGGTTTCTAGGAAGTAAGCAGGGCCTTCGGCTTGGCCGGTTTTGCTTGGTTTTTTTGGACCCATGGCCGCGAAGGTATCAAAACCCGATTCTAAAAAATGCTGCAGCGCTGCCAAGCCAGCGAGAGTTGCGGGTTTGCGCATCATTTTCAGTGCCATGCGCAAACCCGGCGTGCGGGTGAGGGTGACGAGCTCTTGGCCTACGGCAAGTGCGCCTGAAAGTTGCGCGTCGCGGTCAGCGCGTCGG
>JANPLX010000070.1:0-9195 GCA_031422495.1 Polaromonas sp.
ATCACAGACTTTTGGTAACCGCGTGGTAACTCAATCCGACCAGAGGCTCAATTGTGCCGTATTTTTTTGCTTTAAAACTTACGAAATTGTTTGCATTAGTGCGCATCCATTGCTAACGCAGTTTACTTACTCAAAAAATTCAAATACTTCGTCGCAAACTTGCCGTAAGGCGGCCAGAGGAATTTGACGGCGCTGAATGAGGCTTGGTAGAACACGGGGCGCAGTTTTGAGAAGGTGTTGAAGCCTTCATGCCCGTGGTAATGCCCCATGCCGCTTTCGCCCACACCGCCAAAGGGCAGGTCGGTCTGGCCGACGTGGAACAAGGCGTCGTTGACGGAAACGCCGCCAGACATCACCCGATCTAGCAGCGTTTGGATGGTGGCGTTGTTGTTGCTGAAGGGGTAAATCGCTAGCGGGCGAGGGCGGTCGTTGATGTACTGAATGGTTTCTTCGAGTTGGGCGTACTCCAGAATGGGCAGGATGGGACCGAAGATCTCACGCTGCCTAAGAATAGAGTTTTCGGGAGCATTGAGCACGATGTGGGGAGCGATTTTCCGGGTAGCCGCATCCCACGGTTTGCCGGGAATAAGTTGTACCAGTGTGGCGCCGCCCGCCTGTGCCTCTTCCAGCGCGGCGATGAGCCGGTTGAAAGATCGGTCGTCGATGATAGACGTCAAATCTGCAGAGTCCAAAGTCGGGTAGCGCGCTTGCACAATTTCTTTCGCCATATCGACGAATTCAGTCGTTTTACCTTTGGGCAAAAACAGGTAATCAATGGTGGTGCAGATCTGCCCTGCGTTGAGGCATTTCACAAACATCAAGCGCTCAGCCGCTTTGCGCAGCGGGAAGTCGTCGCAAACGATGGCGGGTGCTTTGCCGCCGAGTTCCAGCGTCACCGGGCACAGGTTTTGCGCGGCAGCAGCCATCACGGCACGGCCGGTGGTACCGGACCCGGTGAACAGCAGGTGGTCAAATTTGAGTTTGGAGAATTCGATGCCTACACCGCCTGTTTCTTCAAAAAAAGCCAGTTTGTCTTTAGGGAAGTAGGTCGGCATGGTTTTCATCAAAAACTGGCACAGGTGGCGCGAGTTTTCGGACATTTTGACCATGGCGCGGTTGCCGGCAGAGAAAATGCTCACCAGCGGGGCAAAGGTCAAATTCACGGGAAAGTTCCACGGCACAATGCAACCCACCACGCCCAGTGGTTGTGGGATAACGCGGTTGCGCGCGCCAAAGTAGTTCATCAAATCGACGTGGCGGCGTTGCGGCTTCATCCATTTGCGCAAGTGGCTGAGGGCGTGATCCACCTCGCCAATTGCTGGCACGATCTCTGTCAGCAGCGTCTCATGGGTCGAGCGGTTGCCGTAATCGGCGTTGATAGCTTCGACAATGCCTAGCTTATTTTCCCGCAGGTAGTTCTTCAGCTTGAGCAAATCGGCTTTGCGTTCAGCCAGACTGGGTACGGGGTGTGCAAAGTAGGCTGCGCGTTGCAGTTTCAGGGTGGCTTCTAGTTCAGCGCGAACCAGATCTAAAGGCGTTGCGTTGTCGATGGGTAGGGCGGACATGGGAGGCCTTTCTGGCTTTACTATCAAGATTTACTGAGAGGCTCAATACTGAGGCTGGTGTTTCAGAATGACAGCTTTGACAGCATCTGTCAACGAAAACCCCGCCCCAAACTGGGCGGCCAACTCGTCAGAGCGCTTCACAAACGCCTCCACCCCCATGCCGTAGATAAACTGCATCGCTCCGCCGGTGTAGGCCGGGAAGCCGATGCCGAAGATGGAGCCGATGTTGGCGTCGTGAACGGTGGTGAGCACGCCCTCACTCAGGCAGCGGGCAGTTTCGATGGCTTGGCGGTAGAGCAGGCGGTCTTTGACGTCTTGGATGTTCCACGTTACATCTGGTTTTTCAAAATGAGCTTGCAACTGCGGCCAGAGCGTCTTTTTCTCGCCTTTGGGGTAATCGTAAAAACCGCCACCTCCGTCCTTTGCGCCAGCTCGTCCAAGGCGCTTAAATTCTTTGACCATGCGCTCGATGATCAGATCGCCGGGGGTGGACACGAATGTTTTGCCTTCAGCGATGAAGTCTGCACGGGTTTGCTCGAGGACGTGCACACTCAGGCTGAGCGAGGTTTCGTCAATCACCGCCAGTGGCCCCACCGGCATACCGCACTGGATGCCGGCGTTTTCAATCACCGCTGCCGGAATGCCCTCGCCCAGCATGGCCGCGCCCTCGCGCACAAACGTGCCAAAGGTGCGGCTGGTGTAAAAGCCGCGCGAGTCGTTCACCACAATCGGGATTTTGCCCAACGCCTGCACGTAGTCAAACGCGCGGGCGACGGTTTCATCGTCGGTCTGCTTGCCGCGAATGATCTCGACCAGTTTCATCTTGTCCACCGGGCTGAAAAAGTGGATGCCGATGTATTTTTCGGGCTTGCTACTTGCCGCGGCCAAGCCAGAAATCGGCAGCGTCGAGGTGTTAGAGGCGAAAAAGCCACCCGCAGCGAGCATGGGTTCGGCTTCTTGGGTGACCAAGGCCTTGAGCTGGCGCTGCTCAAACACGGCTTCGATGATGAGGTCGCAATCTTTGAGGTCGTCATAGCTAGCCGTCGCAGTGATGCGGCCCAGCAACGACACTTGGTCGTGCGGGCTCATGCGCCCTTTGTCGACGCGGGGCTGGGTGATGTTGGCGCTGTAGGCTTTGCCGTTGTCGGCCTGCTCCTGCGTCACGTCCTTCAACACCGTGGCAATGCCGCGCGCCGCCTGGCTGTAGGCGATGCCCGCGCCCATCATGCCCGCACCCAAAATGCCGACTTTTTGCGGCTTGTACTTCGCAATGCCTTTGGGGCGCGATTGGCCAGCTTTCACCGCATTCATGTTGAAGAAAAAGGTGTTGATCATGTTCTTAGCCACCGGGTCCACCGCCAAGCGCGCCAGATAACGGCTTTCAATCCGCAGCGCGGTGTCAAAGTCGACCTGCGCACCTTCCACCATCGCGGCCAGCGCTGCTTCGGGCGCGGGGTAGAGGCCACGCGAGGCTTTTTTCATCATCGCCGGTGCAACCGTCAGCGCCATGGCGATTTTTGGGTTGGCCGGTGTACCGCCGGGAATTTTGTAGTCCTTGTTGTCCCACGGTTGTGCGGAGACGGGGTTGGCGGCGATCCACGCCAGCGCGGCGGGTCGGAGTGCTGCTGCATCGGCGACCAATTCGTGAATCAAGCCCAAGTCCAGCCCTTCGCGCGGGTTGAACAGTTTTCCCTCTAATAAATAAGGCTGCGCGCCCATCAATCCCAGCAAGCGCGTCGTTTTGGTGATGCCGGAAGCGCCCGGAATCAGCCCCAGGCTCACCTCGGGCATGCCAAATTGGATCTTTTTGTCGTCCACCGCCACGCGGTAGTGGCCGACCAGCGCCACTTCCCAGCCGCCGCCCAGCGCCGCGCCGTTCAGGCAGCTGACGACCGGTTTGCCTAGGGTCTCCAGGGTGCGAAAGCTCTTTTTCATCCGCTCGATTTCGGTAAAGATGGTGCCCGCATCCGTCGTCTTGTTGCGCATCAGCCCCTTGAGGTCCGCGCCGGCAAAGAAGGTGGTTTTGTTGGACGCCAGGATAATGCCGCTGATGGCGTCTTTGTCCTTCACGACCTGCGCGGTCGCCTCGCTCAAATCGCTCTGCCACTGCAGGCACATGGTGTTGACGGGGGAGTCCGGCTCGTCAAAGGTGAGGGTGGCGATGCCGTTTTGGAGTTCGTAATGGATGGTTTTCATTAAATCCGCTCCACGATGGTCGCAATCCCCATCCCGCCGCCCACGCACAGCGTCGCCATGCCGTAGCGCAGCTTGCGGCGATGCAGCTCGTCAATCAAAATCCCCAAAATCATCGCACCGGTTGCGCCCAACGGGTGGCCCATAGCAATCGCGCCGCCGTTGACGTTGGTCTTCTCGTGCGGTACTTTCATCTCTTTCATGAAGCGCATCGCCACGGCGGCAAAGGCTTCATTGATCTCCACCAGGTCGATTTGGTCCATGGTCAGCCCCGCCTTGGCCAGTGCCTTGCGCGCGGCAGGCATGGGGCCGGTCAGCATGATGGTCGGGTCGGCCCCGCTCAGCGCGACCGAGACAATGCGGGCGCGCGGCGTCAAATTGTGGGTTATACCGGCTTGCGCCGAGCCAATCAACACCGCAGCTGCGCCGTCCACGATGCCCGACGAGTTGCCAGCGTGGTGCACGTGGCGGATAGCAGCGACCTGCGGGTAGCGGGTCAGCGCAACTTGGTCAAAGCCCATGGCTCCCATCTGCTCAAACGCGGGTTTCAGTGCCGCCAGCCCTTCCATGGTGGTTCGGGGCTTGATGAACTCATCCTGCGCTAGCACGGTTTGGCCTAAAAAGTCGGTCACAGGCACGACTGAGCCGTTGAAATAGCCTGCGTTTTGCGCAAAGGCGGCACGTTTTTGGGATTCCATGGCAAAAGCGTCCACATCGCTGCGGCTAAAGCCTTCCAGCGTGGCGATCAAGTCCGCACCAATGCCTTGCGGTACAAAGCCAATGCTCGAGTTGGTGTCCGGGTCTTGCGCCCACGCGCCGCCGTCCGAGCCAATCGGCACGCGGCTCATGCTCTCGACGCCGCCCGCGACCACCAAATCTTCCCAGCCAGACGCCACTTTTTGCGCCGCCATGTTGACGGCTTCCAGGCCCGAGGCGCAAAAACGGTTGATCTGTACGCCCGAAGCGGTGAAGTCCCAGCCCGCCTTGAGCGCTGCAATTTTGGGTAGCACCGAGCCCTGTTCGCCAATCGGCGACACGACACCCATCACCACATCGTCCACTGCAGCTGTGTCAAAGCCGTTGCGTTGCTGCAAATTAGATAGCAAGCCAGACAGCAATGTTACCGGCTTGACCTCATACAGGCTGCCATCCTTCTTGCCTTTACCGCGTGGGGTGCGGATGGCGTCGTAAACATAGGCTTGGGTGGTCATGGTGAATCTCCTGTGCGTAAGAATATTAGGCTAAGAATCTAGTATAGTCATTTCACCAAGCAATCGCTTTGTGATATTAAAACTCCCAACTGAGAGTAACCGCCATGATAGAACGCACCCTCTTCACCCCCGACCACGAAGCCTTCCGCGACAGCTTTCGCCGTTTCATCGCCAATGAAGTCGTCCCATTCCACGATGCGTGGGAAGAGCAGGGCTATGTGGACCGCCAAGTGTGGAACAAAGCCGGCGAGAACGGGTTTTTGTGCACCTCCATGCCCGAAGCCTACGGTGGTGCGGATGCGGACAAGCTGTATTCGGTGATTCAGATGGAAGAGCTTGCGCGGGCGGGCACGTCGGGCATTGGCTACAGCTTGCACAGCGAAATCGTCGCGCCCTACATCTTGCATTACGGCACCGAGGCGCAGAAAAGCCACTATTTGCCCAAGCTAGCCAGCGGCGAGATGATCGGTGCCATCGCCATGAGCGAGCCGGCGGCGGGGTCGGACTTGCAGGGCATCAAGGCAACCGCAATCAAACAGGATGACGGCAGCTACCTCTTGAACGGCAGCAAAACCTTCATCACCAACGGCTGGCATGCCGATTTGGTGATTGTCGTGGCTAAGACGAACCCAGCCGCTGGCGGCAAAGGCACCAGTTTGCTCTTGGTCGAGCGCGGCATGGCGGGGTTTTCAGTCGGCAAACGGCTCAAAAAACTGGGGCTGAAGGCGCAGGACACGTCCGAGTTGTTCTTCGACAACGTGCGCGTACCGGCAGACAACCTGCTGGGCGGCGAATCACAAGAAAACAAAGGCTTCATCTGTCTGATGGAGCAGCTCCCGTGGGAGCGGCTGCAAATCGCCATCACCGCCGTGGCGTCTGCGCAGGCTGCGATTGATTGGACGGTGGCTTACGTCAAAGAGCGCAAAGTCTTCGGCCAAGCTGTATCCAGCTTCCAAAATACCCGTTTCAAGCTTGCCGAAATGCAAACCGAGGTGCAAATCGCGCAAGTCTTCGTCGACAAATGCACCGAGTTGGTCTTAACCGACAAATTAGACACCGCCACCGCCAGCATGGCGAAGTACTGGTGCTCCGACTTGCAATGCAAGGTGATGGACGAATGCGTCCAGCTCTTCGGCGGCTATGGCTACATGTGGGAATACCCCATCACCCGCGCCTATGCGGACGCCCGCGTGCAGCGCATTTATGGTGGTACGAACGAGATCATGAAAGAGGTGATCACGCGGGGGATGGGGTTGGGGAAGTAGGGAATTTGCTATTTATTTAATAGCTGCTTAGGCAATAAATACGCCGGCTAGTGGCGATTTTTGAGTGCATATACACATCCTAAGGCCATAACTCTATTTATATCAAAACTTTAAAAACAATCCCCATGTGCGCAGACAGTAAACATCATCACAAAGATTCCAAGAAGAAATAATATTGCACCACCAGCTATTATTGCAATCAATAATCTATGAAATTTATGCTTATACCTAATTTGATGAAAAATAATTAGTAATATAAATGTAATCAAGGTCGCTAATATTGCGATCTCTTGAATCTGTATAGTGTTCTTTAGGTTTGATACATAACCTAAGTGGATAGTAGAGCCTAGAATAAGCAGCGAAAAGATTACAGCAAAGGCCGTGCCACTGTATAAGTTTGCAAATTTCCCACGTGCGAATTGACTGATTAAAAAACCGATTATTGAAAGAATTAAAATAAAAGCAATTACTACTTGATCCATTTGAGTATAAATTTGTTTATCTCAATCTTTAATATAGCATTAAAGCGCTTAAAAAAATTCGCTGTACTACACCAGAAAATAGGGTCAGAGTCCAATTTCGATGTGGTGCAACTGCCCGCCGAATTGCAAATTGTCCTGAATTGGAATCTGACCCTAATTTCTTTACCTGTAGCTGGTAGAAGTTTCACTCGACCGCAAACCATCAAATGAAAGCTCCCCTTTCACCCGGCGGGGTGAGAGGGGCTGGGGGTGAGCGGGGAAAAAAAACCAGCTTGCGCAGCTGCAAAATGCTATAAATAAGATAGCACATTAGGCAATAAATACACCGGCTAAATGCATATTTTAGGGGTAAATTTCGCAGTTTATGGACTTGAGAAGGTAAAAGACACGCTAAGTGCAGATTTCCCACTAATTTAGCGCCAAAGGACTACCATCAGCGCATGACTGCCAACAAAGCGCCTGCTACCTCCACCAAGAACTTCCCCATCGTCTGCGTGGGCGGGTCTGCGGGTGGGTTGGATGCTTACATTCGGTTGTTGCAAAATTTACCGCCCGACATGGGTGTGGCGATTGTCATCGTCAACCACATCACCACGTTGCCGACGCAGCTGCACACGGTGCTGCCCAGGTTCACCAGCATGCCGGTCACGCTGATCACCGAGGATTTGTCGATCGAACCCAACCACGTTTTCATCATCCCGTCGAACCGCGACCTGCACGTGGAAGACGGCGAATTTCAACTCAAACCCATCTCCAAGCCACGCGGCTGGCCAGATGTGATCACGGTATTTTTGCGCTCACTCACCGAGTGTTGGGAGGGCAAACTGATTGCTGTCATCGTCTCTGGCTACGACGGCGACGGCGCAGCCGCTCTGTGCGGCATCAAAGAGGTGGGTGGTATCACCATCGCCCAAAAACCCGAAACCGCCAAACAGCCCGACATGCCCGAAAGCGCCATCGACAGTGGCTGTATTGACTATGTGCTGTCACCCGAGGAGATGGCACAAACCATCGTGCGGATTACCACGGGTCATTAGTTTATGGTCTTACTAAAATCGATAAAAATGCTATAAATTTTATAGCTGTTTAGTCAATAAATACGCCGGCTAGAGCCATAAATAAGAGTATTTTGGCCGTAAAGCTAAGCCAAAAGCCGTTTCAACTTACTTACCGCACTAGAAACCGTCGTCAGCACTGGCAAACCAGTCTTCGCTGCCACCAATGGCGCAGCCCGCGCCATGCTGAATTGCGCCAAGGCTATCACGCTGCAGCCACTGGCGGCCAAGCTGGCTGCGGCTTCTACAACGAGTTGGTCATGCAGCGCTGCGTCGCCATTGTTCAGCGCGGTCATGGCGTCGGCCACGAGACGGGTTTCTAGCTGGGTGCCGGCAGGAAATTCGGGTGGCATGGAGACCAAGGTGGGGGCGAAACTGGAGATCAAACCGATTTTTTGTGTCGTTCCTACTAATTTTACGGCGTCTTCAATCATCGCCTCATTCGGTTTATGTACTGGGATGCCGGCGTGCCGCTGAGCTACGGCTTCAATGCACGAGCCAAACGCCGAGCATGTGAACAAAATGCCGTTGCAGCCCGTATCGACCGCGTATTGCGCCAAGCGCTGAAAACGTTCGTGCATCACCGCGTCTAAGCCACGGCCATTGGTAGCTAGGTCGGTTGAGAGACTGTCGTCCAGCAGGTTCATGCGGGTTGCCTGTGGCCAGTCTCGGGCGAGCGCTTGGTTGATAGGGTCGACCGAGTGCGGCAGGGCGTGGATGAGTGCTATCCGTGGTGATGGGGGTGAAGATTGAGTCATAGTTGGGAAGTTGACGTTAATGATTCGAGCTTAGATGTCGAACTGAAAAGAGGTTTTGATTTAGCTATGGATATTACTCGCAAAGCGTGTGAACAAGGCTGCCGTACTAGGGGCAACCCCTAGATGTAAAACAGATGAAACCGACTATAAACAGGGAAGTTAAAAACGCCAAACCGACCGGATGCAGGAGACAAACGTTTGCAAATTCTTCAATTGCTGATCAGCGGCATCGCGCAAGGCTGCATTTACGGCCTGATCGCGCTAGGCTTTGTGCTGATTTACAAAGCCACTGAAACAGTCAGCTTCGCGCAGGGCGAGCTGATGATGCTGGGCGCGTTTGGTGGGCTGGCGGGCATGACGTTTCTGGGTTTCCCGTTCTGGCTATCAGTCCTTTGCGCGATCGCGGGCATGGCGCTGTTTGGTACGCTGCTAGAGCGCGTGGTGATTCGTCCGATACTGGGGCAGCCAGCGTTTTCAATCGTGATGTTGACGATTGGCATCGGCTATGTGGCGCGTGGTTTGATCACCATGATTCCCAATATCGGCACAGAAACCCACACCTTGCCTGTGCCCTACAAAGACCAAATTTGGAAAGTCGGCGGCTTGGTGCTGAATGTGGAGCAAATGGTCGTCATCGTTGCCACAGCGTTATTGTGCGGCATTCTT
>JANPLX010000071.1:0-6093 GCA_031422495.1 Polaromonas sp.
CGAGTCGCTGTCCAGTACCGCGTCACCCGCAATACGCACTTTTGCACCGATGATGTCCATGTTGATATGCTGCCCAGGCGTCACGCCGAAAGGCGCAATGCCGTTGAGCGCAATCGCAGGCGAAGCGTCAAAATCTTGCCGCGCCAATGAAAATTCCACGCGGTTTTTGACGCCCACTGCCACGCCGTAAGTCTTCAAACCGTAGTCTTGCGTCTTGGCAGCGGTGACATTGGCGCTGAAGCCGATTTCACCATCTTCCGCATTGCTGCCAATGACCGCCCAAGGCGTCAACCCGCCACCCGCCGCGCCGTCAATGCTGCTGACGCCGCCTGTGAGCAGCAATTTGCCAGTGTCCGCTTGTGCGTTTAAGCCCGTAATGCCTAGCAATAAGCCAGCAGCCAATGCCGTCAATGTTGCGCTTGAATGTTTCATGTTGAATGTCCTAGAACGTTAAAAAAGGGTTGAAAAAAGTGGTTTACACCTCTTTTACGCATCTACTTTAGGCTTGGATTCAACTTTTTACAAAAATTTTAATATTTTTGCTTTCAACCGTAACCGCTGCTTAATTGTCATTCCCGCGAAGGCGGGAATCCATGACCGCGACAGTGGATTCCCGCCTTCGCGGGAATGACGGGATTTGGATTCATGAATAATTTCTAACAAATCACTCATCCAACATACTTGAGATCAAATCCTCCTCAGAATTCAACTGCAAATCGCCCACTGCGCGCTCCAATACCCCACCGCGCTCGTCCGATTTCACCAGCCCACCCACCCGCACGCCCAGCAAACGCAGTCGCTTGGTCAACGGAATACGCTTCAAACACAGCCCCGCCGCTTGGCGTATCGTTTTCGGGTCGGCTGTGTAAACGTCCAGCGTTTGGTCGCGTGTCGCGCTTTTGAAGTCATCGTAGCGTAGCTTGATGCCAATGGTTTTGCCCAAATAACCTTTGTGCTGCAGGTCACCCGCCAGTTTGTCGCACAGCTCGGTAAAAATCGCGCCCAACTCGGCTTTGTCGCGCACAGCGTGCAAATCGCGGTCAAAAGTGGTCTCCCTGCTGATGGACACTGGCTCGCTGTTCAGTGAAATCGGGTTGTCGTCCCGCCCCCAACTGGCTCTGTGCAGCCAGGCCCCCGTGCTTTTGCCAAAATTGGCGACCAACCAGGCTTCGTCTTTTGCTGCCACCTCGCCAATGGTGGTGATGCCGTTGTTGATGAGCTTTTCATCCATCTTCGGCCCCACGCCGTTGATTTTTCGGCAGGTCAGCGGCCAGATCAGGGGTTGCAGGTCCTCCTCCATGATGATGGAGATGCCATTGGGTTTGTTGAACTCGCTCGCCATCTTGGCAAGTAGCTTGTTGGGTGCCACCCCCACCGAGCAGGTCAGCCCCGTCCGTTCAAAAATCGTCTGCTGGATCAACTTCGCCAGCGCTTTGCCGCCCTGCCGCTGCCCGCCGGGCACATCGGTAAAGTCGATGTACACCTCGTCCACCCCCCGATTTTCCATCAGCGGCGTGAATTCCAGAATCGTCTCTTTGAATATCCGCGAGAAATGCCGATACTGGTCAAAATCCACCGGCAGCAAAATCGCCTCGGGGCACAGCTTGGCCGCCTTCATCAGCCCCATCGCCGACCCCACCCCAAACTGCCGCGCCGCATAAGTAGCCGTCGTAATCACCCCCCGCCCCACATAATCCTTCAGCCGCGCAAAAGCCTCCACAGGAATGTCAGCCCGCGTCTGACCTTCGGCCAGCAACTCAATAGCCTCATCCACCTTACGCCGGCCACCGCCGATGACAACCGGCAACCCCTTGAGCTGCGGATAGCGCAGCAGCTCCACAGATGCGTAGAAAGCGTCCATGTCTAGGTGGGCGATTCGGCGGATTTTTGGGGTCATGAGTAGGTTATTATTACTCAGAATTTGCTATGTATTTAATAGCTGTTAAAGCAATAAATACGCCGGCTAGAGTTCGATATTATAATATATTTATACATTTTTTCTATTTTCACTTATTTAATAACGGACGCATTCTCTCAGCTTCTCGATCCATAGCATATGCGCTCATGTACTGAGGATTAAAACTTAGTCCGCGCTCTGCCCAATACTTGGCGCGCTCTATATCTTTCACTTTCTGATCCATTGCATAAGCACTCATAAACTCGGGATTAAACTTATGCCCATAATCAATCCAATATGTAGCACGCTCTATATCCTTTACTTTCTGGTCCATCGCGTAGGCTGACATAAATTGCGGATTGAATTTATGCCCTTTCTCCGACCAGAATTGAGCTCGTTCGATGTCTTTTGCTTTCTGATCCATGGCGAATGCGGACATATATCTTGGATCGAATGAATATCCCCGCTCTTTCCAATATATTGATCGGTCAATTCGCTCCTGTTGCTCTCTTGCTTGCCAATCTGAAATTCGCGCTGTAGATGGTACAGGATTGGTTTCCTTGAAGTTTGGCGATATATTTGATTCCTCGTATTTTCGCGTCAGTGGTTCGACTAATGGCAAACTAGGAACAAAAAGTTGTGGTTCTGGAGCCACCAAGGTATTAGGACGAACATAACCTGAACGATGGCAGTGATAACCACCATGCTTACGATCATTGTGGCAACCAGCAGCATCAAGACCGCCACCATGAGCAACGGCATTAAATGCCACCAACAGATTACAAGCGCCAAGCAATAAAACTAGCGATAAGTGGCTTGCAATTTGAACTGCATTAAAGACCATAAGGAGTTTTTAAAACTAAAAACTGAATTAGTGCAATTAATCCATAGACAGTAGCCGCCATACCGAAAAACATAAAGAAACGTGCAAGTGTATTTTTCCATGAAGCTACATGACGAACCCACATCATTGGAACATTTTGAGCCGTACATTCCGCACTACGAACTAATAATAAAGCGGGAAGATCTGCATTTGTAGATAGTATTTCTAATCCAATTTCTTCTCTTGGGGTGAGATTATCAAATATCATGATATGCCGATGGTCTTGGTCTGTTTTTTGTTCAAAATGTCTTACTGGCCATAGATTTACATGATGTGGTTTCCAATTAAATACAAGTTCAACTTTAGTTGCAGTTTCACGACCAATGTTTATTATTCTGATGGACGCAGTACAAACATTCTGCGTCGGTCGTAACTCTTTACCCTCTGCATCACGTAGGGGTTCTTGGATTAAAAAAGTAAAAGAATGTGGACTTGTCCATATTAATTTGGCTTTCCCCTTGATTCCAGTATTTAAAAACCAAGTAATGAATGGAATAAGCAAAGAAATTATCTCCTTGCCGTATAAATTGAATAATTGCATTAGTATTACTTACCTTTCTTTTTTTAAGAAATCATGACGTAATGTATCCCGTAAGTAACTAGCTTGCCAGTAATATTTAAAACGACTCCATAAACAGGAGTCCAATTTCGATGAGGTATTGCTGTCCGCCGAAGGACAAATTGTCCTGAATTGGAATCTGACCCCCATTTATTTACCTCTGCTGGTAGAAGTTTTACTCGACAGCCTGCCCTCAAATGAAGGCTCCTTCTTTCGCCCGGCGGGGCGAGAGAAGGCGGGGGATGAGAGTGGGGGAAATACGCCAGCTTGCGCAGCTACTAAACGCTATATATTTAATAGCAATTTAGGCAATAAATACACCGGCTAGAGGCAAAAAACACCCTTAAAACAGCCTTTTCAATACGTCCCGGGCAACAAAATCCCCTTATCCACATTCTGGATATTCGTATGCCCGCAAAACGCCATCGTGATGTCCAGCTCTTTGTGGATGATCTGCAGCGCTTTGGTCACGCCTGCCTCGCCCATCGCGCCCAGACCGTAAACCATGGCACGGCCGATGAGGACGCCTTTGGCACCCAGCGCCCAGGCTTTGAGCACGTCTTGCCCAGAGCGGATACCACCGTCCATCCAGACTTCAATCTGGTCGCCAACGGCCGCCACAATCGGTGGCAGCGCCTTGATGCTGGATTCTGCGCCGTCTAGCTGACGACCACCGTGGTTGCTGACCACAATCGCGTCCGCGCCACTTTCCACCGCCAATTTGGCGTCTTCCACGTCTTGAATGCCCTTCAAAATCAGCTTGCCACCCCATTGGGCTTTGACCCATTTGACATCTTCCCACGACAGGCGCGGGTCAAACTGTTCGTTCGTCCAAGCTGAGAGCGAGTTCATGTCGCTCACGCCTTTGACATGGCCGACCAGGTTGCCAAACGTGCGGCGTTTCGTACCCAGCATGCCGAAACACCAGCGTAGCTTGGTGGATAAATTGATGATGTTGGCAATCGTCGGGCGCGGCGGCGCGGTCAGGCCGTTTTTCAGGTCTTTGTGGCGCTGGCCGATAACCTGCAGATCCAGCGTCAACACCAGTGCGCTACATTTGGCAACTTTGCAGCGGTCTATCATGCGCGACATGGCTTCGCGGTCGCGCATCATGTAGAGCTGAAACATGAAGGGCGCGGTGGTGTTGGCGGCGATGTCTTCGATGGAGCAGATGCTCATGGTCGACAAAATGAAGGGGATGCCGAACTTCTCCGCCGCTTTAGCCGCTTTGATTTCGCCATCGGCGCTTTGCATGCCGGTCAAGCCGACAGGTGCAATAGCGACGGGCATTTTGGCATCCACGCCGACCATTTTTGTCGCCGTCGTGCGGTTTTCCATGTTCACCGCAACGCGCTGGCGCAGTTTGATGGTCTGAAAATCAGACTCATTGGCGCGGTAGGTGCTCTCGGTCCACGAGCCGGAATCGGCGTAGTCGTAAAACATCTTGGGCACGCGTTTTTTATACAAAACGCGCAGGTCTTCAATCGTTGTGATCACGGGCATTAAAAATCTCCAGTTTTATAGTTCTAGCGAGTGCACCATTGCTCTTCACAAGGTATTCCATCTTTATCACCATCCATCTTAACGCCGGGGCAGTTCGCCAGAAAATAATTGGCTTCCGCACAGGACTTCATTTGCGAGCAATGCTTTCGCCCATCGCAACTGAAGCTGCCAGATGGCGTTGATGCGGTAGGTGAGCTGGAGGCGGTCGGAGTAATTTTTTCAGACCTTTGCGGATTAACAGCACTTTTTTCTTCGACAGCGGCAGGTTTTTCAGGCGTTGCGATCACAACTGCCTCACGTCGTTTCTTCTCTGCAGCGTTCAGTTCTTGAACCGTGGGAGGTTTGCGAACTTGCCCAGTTGGGCAAGGGTCTTGCTGATAGGTGACTGTGCCATTTACCATACATTTGTACATTGGCGCAGCATTCAAGCCTGTGGCAACGACGAGAAGACCCGTAATCCAGACGAGTAATGATGAAATTTTGAGCATCGTTTAGAATTTTAGCCGGCGTATTTATTGACTTAAATGCTATCAAATATGTAGCAATTTAAACTTTCAAACGCGCCACATGCCGTGCAATCTGAATCCGCACCTGCGCTGGCGCTGTACCACCCAGGGTATTACGTGCGTTGAGCGAACCGCGCAAAGACAGCACATCGTACACGTCTTTCTCAATTTTCGGGTTGAACTGTTGCAGCACATTCAACGGCAGTTCTGACAAATCGACTTGATGCGAGATGGCGGCTTTAACTGCGTGGGCAACGGCCTCATGGGCGTCGCGGAAAGGCAAACCCTTTTTGACCATGTAATCAGCCAAATCGGTTGCGGTAGCGTAGCCTTTGAGGGCGGCGCGCTCCATGGCTTCTGGTTTGATAGTTATGGAGCCAATCATTTCGGCAAAGATTCGCAAGGTGTCTTTGAGCGTGTCAACGGTGTCAAACAGCGGCTCTTTGTCTTCTTGGTTGTCTTTGTTATAGGCCAGCGGTTGACCTTTCATCAAGGTGATCAGCCCCATCAAATGACCGACGACACGACCCGTTTTGCCACGCGCCAGCTCGGGCACGTCGGGATTTTTCTTTTGCGGCATGATGGACGAGCCCGTGGTGTAAGCATCGCCAATTTGAATAAAACCAAAACTCTGGCTCATCCACAAAATCAATTCTTCAGACAGGCGGCTGATGTGCACCATGGCCAAGCTGGCAGCAGCGGTGAACTCAATCGCAAAGTCTCTGTCACTCACAGCATCCAATGA
>JANPLX010000072.1:0-12656 GCA_031422495.1 Polaromonas sp.
TGCAATCACACTTCTTTAGATGTGGGTTGCAGAGAAAATCGAGTAAATAGGCGTTGTACTTCGTTTGATGGTTGATGTTTTTTAACCATTGAATGGAACCGCACCGAAATTGGTAGCGGCTATGTATGACTGACTCTATGATTGACTCGACAACTAACGCTTTTGAATCCCAAACCGACAACGAATTAACAGTAAATTCAGCTGTAGCCGGCGAATTTACTGCCTCTACTGATATTGAAAACATAGTAGATGAAGCAGCTGTAGCCAAAGCATTGGCCGCTGAAGAAGCTGCCAAATTGCCAAATGGCTTTATCGCACTTGGCTTGGCTGATGAGCTCATTCAAGCTGTGAAGGAAATGGGTTTCACACAACCCACCATCGTTCAACAAAAAACAATTCCATTGGCTTTGCCTGCGGATGCTGTTGACGGCACGCCGAAGAAATTTGTTGACTTGATGGTTTCTAGCCAAACAGGTTCAGGCAAAACTGCCGCCTTTTTGCTGCCTGTAATCCACACGTTGTTGAAGCAACAAGAACAAGAAGCAGCGGCCGAACGCGCTGAGTTTGAAGCCGCTTGCGCTGAAGCCGAAGCCCGTGGCGAAGCGCCTCCAAAACGCGCCAAACGCAAAGACCCAACCAATTTCCGCAATTTCACACCAGCAACGCCAGGCGCTTTGATCCTTTGCCCTACCCGTGAATTGGCACAACAAGTCGCCAACGACGCGATTGATTTGGTGCGTTACTGCAAAGGCCTGCGCATTGCCAACGTGGTGGGCGGCATGCCTTACCAGTTGCAATTGGCGAAATTGCAAAACGCCAATTTGGTGGTGGCAACGCCGGGTCGTTTGCTCGACTTGCAGCGCTCACACCAGTTGAAACTCGACAAAGTGAAATTCTTGGTCGTTGACGAAGCCGACCGTATGCTCGATTTGGGCTTCTCGGACGACCTCGCAGAAGTCAACCAGTTGACCAGCGGCCGCCAACAAACCATGATGTTCAGCGCGACTTTTGCACCACGCATCCAGCAACTCGCCGGCCGCGTGATGCGTGAGCCACAGCGCATCACCATCGACAGCCCGCAAGACAAGCACCAAAACATCAAGCAATCGTTGTTCTGGGCTGACAATTCACAGCACAAACGCAAATTGCTCGACCACTGGTTACGCGACACCAACATCAAGCAAGCCATCGTGTTTGCCAGCACCCAAATCGAGTGCGATGGTTTGGCGAATGACCTGCAACAAGAAGGTTTCAGCGCGGTTGCTTTGCACGGCGCTTTGAACCAGGGCATCCGTAACCGCCGTTTGCAAGCTTTGCGCGAAGGCCAAGTCCAAATTTTGGTCGCTACCGACGTGGCAGCACGCGGTATTGACGTGCCATCTATCAGCCACGTCTTTAACTTTGGCTTGCCGATGAAAGCCGAAGATTACACGCATCGCATTGGTCGTACAGGTCGCGCTGGCCGTGACGGTATCGCTGTCAGCTTTGCTGAAATCCGCGACCGTCGCCGTATCATGGACATTGAGCAGTTCACACGTACCCCGTTCAAAGCAGAAGTGATTCCTGGTTTAGAGCCAAAACAACGCTTCCCTGAGTCACGCCCTGGTAACTTCGGTGGACCAGACCGTGGTGGCTTTGGTGGCGACCGTGGACATGGTGGCGGCGCTGGCCGTGACCGCAAATTTGCCCCTAGCCGTGGCGGCAACTTTGGTGGTGATCGTGGTGGTTTTGCTGACCGTGCCCCTCAAGGTGGTGGTTTCGGTGCTCCACAAGGCGATCGTTTCGGCGATCGTTTCGCAGGTCGCCCCTCTGACAACGCTCGTGCTCCAGACAGCTATGTTCGCAAAGGTGGTTTCAACGACCGTAACAGTGGTGGTGGCTTCCCTCCACGTGGTGATTCAGCTCCTCGTGGCGATTTCGCGCCACGCGGTGACTTCGCCCCTCGTAAAGAATTTGCCCCTCGCGGTGACTCAGCGCCTCGCGGCGATTTTGCACCTCGCAAAGAGTTTGCCCCACGTGGTGAGCGTGGTGATTTCGCACCACGCGGCGACTTCGCACCACGTAAAGACTTCGCGCCTCGTGGTGAACGCAATGATTTCGCGCCTCGCGGTGACTTTGCTGACCGTAAACCAGCATTCGCTAAGCCTGGCTTCGCCAAGCCAACGTTTGCTAAGCCAGCTGCAAAGCCAGGTAACGGCGGTAAAGTGTTTGTGCCACGTGATATGGCGAAGGCTCGCACTGTTCGTGCTAAGTAATTGATTGGTATATCGTCCCACCTTGGTGGGTCTTAAATCCGAAAGCCTTTAGGACGAAAGTCTTAAAGGCTTTTTTTCATTACTTTTCTAACACCAATCTAACACTTTCATGTGACTGGCATGGCAACTCCTAGCTAGAATTCGCATCAAAATCATTCTTAAATAACTTTGTATAAATTCAACAGGAGAAACAGCTATGCGAAAAATTAAATCTTCTTTAATTACACAAGCGGCAACTTTTTCGATTGTAGTTTCATCAGCATTTTTAGTGGTGGCGTGCGGAGGCAGCAGCGACAGCACGACAGCAGCTGACCAAGCGGCAAACGATACAGCAGGTAGCAGTGGCACTGCAGGTACAAGTGGAACAGCTGGTACCAGTGGTACTGCCGGCACCAGTGGCACGGCCGGTACCAGTGGCACGGTCGGTACCAGTGGAACAGCTGGCACGAGTGGAACCAGCGGTAGTGCAGGTACCAGTGGAAGCAGCAGGTAGCAGCTTATTGGGCTAATCTAGCGGCTTGTTAGCATTAAACTGGCTCTTTGATTCCACATCAGTTAAATGCGCGGTTAATACCGCGATTACTTGCTCTGCACTAATATTGCGCGTGCATTCAAACATTCGTGGCGTATTTTTATGGTCTGGACACCATTGCCAATCGCCTGCATCAATAGGGTGACGATTAAAACAACCGCTACAACCGTCAGGGTTCGCGGCAATTCTGATCATGTCGTCAACCTCCGTGTAGGGATAAGAAAATCCGCTGATGACGCAGGTTTTGCAACCCACTGCCCAAGATAGCCAGCTTAAGCCACTGCCGATGCCGATAAACAATTTGGCATAACGTAGATAATTTATAACGACGCTAATATCACTAGGTGGCAACAGCATAACGTCAGCAGGTGCTTCGTTACCCATATAGGACGAGCCTTCCCTAGACAGCAATACCACTTGATAGCCCCGTTGCCGTAAACTAGCGACCACTTCAGTCCAGCCGGTCGGGTTATTCCAATATTTTGCTTGGGCGGTCGAATGTACAGCGATACAGACATAATCATCCGCCATAGGTTTGCCCAGATCAGTTGCTTTTAACCTAGGCCGGATAGGGTTGTAGGGAAGTCCCAAAATGTCAGCACCAGATTCTCCGAGGGTTTGCATCCGAAAATTATTAACATTTTTGTTGAAATCAATCTCGCTGGAAGGAAGATAAAACCAGCCCAAACGATACATGGCGTATAAATTGTGTACCGTTTCACTGGGTTCTACAAATTGAATGTCGGGATATTGTTCTCGAAACAACCCATTCATGAAGGTTGAACAAACTAACTGACAGCCATGTTTGCGTTGAAAGTCTTCCAACAACTGAAACCAAGCTAAGGTATCGCCCAATGCTTTGGACTCAAAGGCAATATACACCCGTTTTTGCCGACAATCATACTGGTGGGTGAACAGCAGAAGATGGTCTTTGAGTCTGAACACCTTAATCTGCCAAGGTGTAAAGTATTGGCGTGCTGTCCTGACCCAATGGTTATTTTTAATCTCTGCTTGATGCACAATTTCGTTGGTACGGGTGTCTATAAACTGTACAAGATAGACTTCTTCTACAACCCCCGTGATTTCAACAAAAGCACCATCGACGAAACTGAAGCTACAACTATTCGCCACAGATGCGGCTTGGTCGCGAGGTTTTATGTGATGGCGTGTTTTCATATTTTCTAAATCGTCAAAAAATATCTTATATTGCTAGCGCCCTCGACTACCCTGCAACATCGCCCGCATATCCTGTAACGACACTGCGCTAAGCTCACTTAGCTTGACGCGAGGTTTAGGCTTCATGGCATGGCCGTAGATTACTTCAAAAGTCAGTTTCAATCTATTACCCTCAGCAGGATCTGCCAAATGCTCAACCAAAGCGGCTTCTAACTTCGCTTTCCAAGCCTTGCCACGCAAAACGGGAAACCGGTCTGGATGTAAGTTTCTGCCTAATTCGCGCAAATCTTCGAGTAGCTTTTGCGGGGTTTCGTAGGTCAGCACAATCCGCTCCATGTCCATCACCGGCTCGGCAAAGCCAGCTTGGATGAGCATGTCGCCCCAGTCATGCATATCGGTGAATTGGTGGCTAGGTGTTGGCCAACCGAGTAGTTGGTACATGTCGCGCAGCTCGCGCAAAGTGTCTGGCCCTAGGCACGAAAACATCAAAAATCCGTCAGTTGCCAAGGCTTTGTGCCATTGTGCAATCAACGCTTGCGGATCCAGGGCGTTGTGCAAATGCATATTCGCCCAAAGCATGTCTACCGTGCCGTCAGTTGGTGAAGCGTAGCTGATCTTGGCTCTGCCTTTAAACAAGTTGGATAATGTCCATTTGCTATCTTTAGTTGTACTATTTACTATATTTTTAATAGCTACATCGGCAATTAATTCGCCGGCTAGCGGCAAAAAACACTCTGCAGAAGGGTATTTTTCAAGCAAAGCAACATGCGAACGCTGTCCGCCACGAACAGCTCCCCAGTGCGTCCAAGCTTTTGGTTGCAAGTTTATCCACTGCAATCGCTCAACCATGCGACTAGCCACCTCCTCATGCAGCCAAGGTGTAGCAGCAGGTGCAATGCGCTGCCAATGCGCGGCGGCATGGGGTGAGATTGTGGGTGGTCGTTCGTTAGGCATATTGTCAATATTCAGCACTTAGGCTTTGATTTTAAGCTGCGAGTATATTTGCAGCATGTTTAGCAAACTTTTCACCTCTGGGCGTAAGTCTTTGTCAGAACGGCTTTTGAGCCGTATTCCCAGCCAGTGCGCCGTTTGCAAGACCTGGCCTAGCAATGGCATGGTTTGCGAGCCATGTGTGACGCGCTTCGCTCAGCCCGTGCGTCGATGCACTGGGTGCGCACTCTCATTGAAGGCAGGCATTCCAGACGACATCAAACGCTGCGGCGCATGCATTGTCAACCCACCACCGATTGATGAATGCTTGACAGCGGTGTCGTACATTTTTCCATGGAATGATTGCATTGCCAGCTACAAATTTGGCAACAATCCGGCCTGGGCAAGCAGCTTTGCGTTGTTGATGGAAAGCTCCCCTTACATCGAACCCGCTATCGACAAAGCAGATGTGTTGATCCCTGTGCCGTTGTCCACCGCCAGGCTTCAGCACCGTGGCTATAACCAAGCCTTGGAGCTATGTAAGCATCTGAGCCAGACAAAAACGGATGCACAAATTTTGCTACGCATCAAAGACACATTAACGCAAAGTACTTTAAACAAGCAAGAGCGTTTGAAAAATGTGAGAGCAGCATTTGCAGTTGAACCGCTGCGAGCGCAGGAATTGCAAGGTAAACGTGTCGTCTTAGTTGATGATGTGATGACCAGTGGCTTCACCCTATTTGCAGCAGCGACAGCGTTGCGCTTAGCAGGCGCCGAACACATCACTGCGGTAGTTTTTGCACGGACTGAAGAAGAATAAAGAAGATTAAGGCAGAGAAAGCAGCTTTTGAGTTGACAATAAGTGCATGTTTAACATCGTCTTGGTTCAACCCGAAATTCCGCCCAACACGGGCAACATCATTCGTTTAGCTGCCAATACGGGCTGTCGTTTGCATTTGATCGAGCCATTGGGCTTTTCCATGGATGACAAACACATGCGACGCGCTGGGCTGGATTACCACGAGTATGCTGAATTAAAACGACACGCCAACTGGGAAGCTTTTTTAGAGACTCAGCAGCCAGCTCCTAACCGAATATTTGCATTGACAACCAAAGGCATGCGCTTGGTGCATACAGCGCAATTTTTCGCAGGAGATTATTTGGTCTTTGGCTCTGAAACACAGGGTTTATCGCCTGCGTTGCGCGAGTCTTTTTTGCCTGAACAGCGCATCAAGTTGCCCATGCTGCCTACTCAACGCAGTTTGAATTTGTCAAACGCAGTTGCCGTTACCATTTATGAGGCTTGGCGGCAAAACGGGTTTGGGCAAACCCATACTTAAGTTACCTAAGCTGCATTAGCAGTATAAACAATTTATGGGTAACTACGCCCAATCGACTGTGCCACGCAAACAGGTTTGGTCACGCCTTCGCGCTCAATAGTGACATCCCAGGTAAATTGCATGCCGCCATTGTCAATCGATTCCGCTGCCGCTAAAAATAGACGCGCCCTAAGAGAGCTATCGACAGATACCGGGGACATAAAGCGGACTTTGTTCAAACCGTAGTTCACACCCATACGCGTTTGGGCTACATGCAATGCCGAAGCAAAAAACTGTGGCAAGAGCGATAACGTCAAAAAGCCATGCGCAATAGGTGCACCAAACGGTCCTTCTTTGGCGCGTTCAGGGTCAACATGAATCCATTGGTGATCGCCTGTCGCTTGCGCGAATTGATTGATTTGCTCTTGGGTGATGGATAACCAATCACTCAAAGCAACTTCTTGTCCTACACAAGCTGCTAATTCAGCTAGAGTTTGAAATGTTTTCATCGATTAACTATACCGCAATAGAATGCATAAATTGACACGCATAAACCCTAAGCCATCATCTACAAAACTTATGTAAACCTATGGAACATGCCCCAGCTTGGCTTATCAATAGCCTAATTTACCTAGGTGCAGCCGTTATCGCCGTGCCCGTTTCAAAAGCACTTGGCTTGGGCAGCATCATTGGCTACTTGGCCGCAGGGATGGCGATCGGGCCATGGGGACTAGGCTTGGTCACCAATGTGCAAGATATTCTGCATTTTGCTGAGTTTGGGGTGGTGTTAATGCTGTTTTTGGTGGGCTTGGAGTTGGAGCCAAAACGCCTATGGAGCTTGCGACACCCCATTTTTGGCTGGGGAAGCGCACAAGTCATAGGGTGTGCCGCCGTCATATTTATCGCACTTTGGGGAGCAAGTTTGCTGATTCCCGCGGTGTCTGCGGCGCTGGGAGGCTGGAAAACGGCTTTGGTGGCAGCGCTAGGTTTGGCGTTGTCATCAACCGCTATCGCGCTCCAAGTGATGGGAGAGCGCAATCTACTGCCTACAAGCAGCGGCCAAGCTGGTTTTTCGATTTTATTATTCCAAGACGTCGCCGCGATACCGATTTTGGCCTTGATTCCACTACTAGGTATCAGTCAAGAGGTGAATGAATCCTCATCCGGCGTAGATATTGTCTATTCCGCTATTAAAATTATAGCGATAATTGCTGGTATTGTCGTAGGCGGCAGGCTGTTATTGCGCCCTATATTCCGCTGGATTGCACGAAGTAAAACGCCAGAAATCTTCACTGCCGCGTCGCTGCTATTAGTCGTCGGTATTGCAGCTTTGATGCTTTACGTAGGCTTGAGTATGGCATTGGGCGCTTTCCTAGCGGGTGTACTGTTGGCTGAAAGCGAATATCGGCGAGAGTTGGAAACAGATATTGAGCCCTTCAAAGGTCTGTTGTTAGGTTTGTTTTTCATCGCGGTTGGCATGAGTATTGATTTTTCAGTCTTAATCAATTCCCCTTGGCTTATAGCCGGCATATTGATTGCTTTTCTTGCTATTAAATTTGCAGTAATTTACGTTATTACTCGTCTCATGAACGTGCCTTATCAAGAGCGACCAGTACTAACTTTACTGCTAGCACAAGGCGGGGAATTTGCATTTGTGGTGTTTCAAGCGGCTGCGGGAGCCAAGGTATTTCCACCTGCAACAGCTTCTTTATTGATCGGTGTTGTGGCCTTGTCTATGTTGATCAGTCCGCTGATTTTGATTGCCATCGAAAAACTTTGGCTACCTCGTTTCGCAAAGATTGGTATTGAATTGCCCGATGAAATTTCAGAGCAGCAAGTAGCGCCTATCATCATTGCTGGGTTTGGTCGTTATGGACAAATCGTGGGTCGATTGTTGTTAGCCCAAGATATTCCCACAACTGTGTTAGACCATGATGCTAAGATGATCGAAACGGCTAGAAACTTCGGTTATCGCGTGTTCTACGGAAATGCCACTCGGCTAGACTTACTGAGAACTGCAGGGGCTGCTGCAGCACAGATTTTGGTTGTGGCTGTAGACGACGTGGAACAATCTCTGGCTATTGTTGATTTGGTCAAAGAACACTTTCCGCAACTCAAACTAGTAGTTCGAGCACGCGACGCAACCCACTGGAACAAGCTGCGAGATCGTGATGTGACATTGATTCAGCGCGAATTATTTGAAAGTAGTTTGCAAAGTGCAAGTAGCGTTTTAGAGCTGTTGGGCTACGCTGCGTCAGATGCCAACCGCATTGTACAACTCTTCAAAACACACAACTTAGAACTTTTAGAGCAAATGCACCCGCATTACCAAGACCGCGCTAAAGTCATCAGCACCGTGAAACAAGGCCGCGCACAATTATCTGAACAAATGGCACGCGAGCGTGAGATGACTGGGAAATAAACCCGAATCTACTGTTACTATTTACCGAAAGCATCCCAAACAAGTTTGCAACCCGTCAAAAACATACCCGTGTAAAGTATTTTATAAAAAAGCTTTGGGTCGATGTGCTTTGCAATACGGATACCTACCCATACACCGATGGGCGCCAAAGGTAACAAAACCAGCGACGTTGCGAAGTTACGCATATCTAGCAAGCCCAGCCACGCATAAGGAACCCACTTCCACATATTAAGAAAGAAAAAGAAAAACGACATGGTGGCAGCAAACACCACGGGCTTGAGTTTGAGGGGTATCACGTACGCATTGATCGGTGGGCCGCCAGAGTGCGCTATGAAACTTGTAAAACCAGAAGTCACTGTGAGTAATCCGCCTAACCATAGCGGCGGCGGTGGGCTATTCGATTTAGGCGGAAATAACAGCCTTTGCGCCAAAAACAGGAGTGTAAAAATACCCACAATACCCGAGACAAGCTTCGCGTCTAAAACTTTAAAGAGAAAAGCGCCCAATGCGATACCCAGCAATCCGAATGGCAGCAGGAATGTGAGTAGTTTTTTGTCGAAGTCTTTGCGAAACGCCGCCATACTCAGGACGTCCATCACAAACAGCACTGGCATCAAAATAGCTGCAGCCTGCGGCACAGTTATTACCATCGCCATCATGGGTACTGCCAAAGAGCCAAAGCCAGCGCCGAATCCGCTTTTACTGATACCTAGCAACAGCACAGCAGGAATCGTCCAAGCGTAAAAAAATGGGTCGGTTATAAACGGGAATGTCATCGAAATTATCGTAAATTCATCGTTATTTGCAGAACAATGAGTTTAGCAGTCCTTTAAAATACTCCCATGCTCTACCAACCCACGCAAGCCGATGTCAGGCGATTTTTTTGTGCCGTTTACGCCAAAGTCTTTAATGATATTGACTTAGAAGCTATTGAAATCATAGCAAGTTTATGGATTGAAGAGCACCCAGAATATCACGCAGATTTAAGTGACGTAGATGCAGCTCTGCTGAATTTAACGCAAGTCCTCAACACCGATGACGGTAAAACCAATCCTTTTTTGCATTTATCTATGCATTTAACGATCAGCGAACAATGCTCGATTGATCAACCCCGAGGTATTCGACAAGCGGTTGAACTGCTTACCGCTCGATTAGATTCTTTGCACGATGCCCATCACATTGTCATGGAATGCTTGGGACAAATGATTTGGGATAGCCAACAAAATAAGCAAGCCCCTGACGGGCACGCTTACGTGGAAGCTGTTCAGCGACGCGCGACTAAAGACTAAACCTAATTCTAGGCATCATAGTTTAAGGTTCCTAAAGACCGGAGCACTTCAGGTGTCGCCGTGGGAAATCCAAAAAACTCTAAGTAAGCGGGTATTTGTTCAAACAACATGTCTGACCCTACTTGATAGCGACAACCTCTTTTTTTCGCTGCCGTTAAAAAGGCCGTCATTTCAGTTGTCATCACAACTTCACCTACAAAAGTACTGGGGGCGATTTTCAATACATCCAGTGGCATAGCGTCCCCAGCTTTCATGCCTAAAGGTGTTGCATTGACTAACACGTCATATCCGTCAGGATCCCTGGAATCCGTGGTTACTTGCAACAGGGGGTAATACTTTCTCAAGCGATCAGCAAGTCCAGACAAAGTCTCTTCGTTCACATCAAACAAGCCAAGTTTCGCTACACCCGCTGCTGCTAGCGATGCTGCGATGGCCGAGCCAACACCACCACAACCAACAACCAAGGCAGATGCATCTTTGAGTGTCACTCCCTTGCGCAATACACCGCGCACAAAGCCTTCACCATCAAACATATCGCCTTGAAGCTCGCCATTAGGGCCTAAACGAACGGCATTGCAGGCACCCGCAATAACTGCATTGGGAAACACCTCATTCAACAAACCCATCGTCGTCACTTTGTGCGGCATGGTGATAAGCGCGCCGCGAATATTGCTGAGCTTGAACACCAACTTCAAAAAGTCAGGATAGTCTTGAGGCTTGCACCCCATAGGAATAACACGCGCATTCACTCCCACCTTGTCAAACCAAGGGTTGTAAATCATGGGGGCTTTGAAGCTGTGTGTGGGGTATCCGATGTGAGCAATCAGCTCAGTATGACCGTTAATAACGCCTCCAGTCATTGCTTACTCGCCTTTGTCTCAGTTGAGGCAGCGGAAACAGCCGCACGTAATGCTAATAAATAGCTATCTACTCCAAAACCACTGATTTGACCTTTAACGATTTCTACAAACACTGATTTATGACGAAACTCTTCACGCGCATGGATATTGCTCATATGAGCTTCAACCACTGGGCAAGTCAAAATCGCCAAAGCATCTCGAATGCCGTAACTGTAATGCGTCCAAGCACCAGCATTAATCATCACTCCGTTGACGCCATCACGGTACGCTTGATGAATGCGCTCGCACATCTCGCCTTCGTGGTTGGTTTGAAAGTGTTCGACTTCCACCCCTAATTCATTTCCTAAAGACGTCAACGATGCATTGATTTCATCTAATGTAATCGTGCCATATTGCTTCGGGTCGCGTTTACCAAACATATTGTGGTTGATACCATGCAGCATGAGAAATTTCATAGTTTTTACTTTCTAAAAAATATTTATATTTATATTTAGTGCGATTTTTTCATAGCTACACTCTAGATTTGAGATTCGACGCTAACGCTCTCTAGAAAAGCATTAGCGTCACCTTGGCAGAATTACTTACGCAATTTAGCCAATTCAGCCATCATTTCATTGACAGTTGCTTCACCCACGCTTGCACTGAATTGTGCAATCACTGGTTTCATCTTGTCGCGCAATTTGGTCACTTCGGCGGGCGAGAACTGCGTCACGGTCATGCCGTTCTTCTTCAACAATTCCAAGTTTGTGGCTACAGCAGCGCGTGAAGCAGTGCGTTGGCCTTTGGCTGCTTCATCTGCGGAATCATCCAAAATTTTCTTTTCAGCAGGTGTCAATGTGTCCCAAATTTTCTTACTGAAAATCACGGACTGTGGGTTGTACTGGTGGTTTGTCAAAGCAATGTGCTTTTGAACTTCCCAAAATTTATTGGAAGCGATCACAGAAATTGGGTTTTCCTGGCCATCAATCGCTTTTTGATCCAAGCCTGCATACACTTCAGCGAATGGCATAGGTGTTGGGTTAGCGCCCAAAGCCTTGACCCAAGCCACGTTGATCGGGTTAGGAATCACGCGCAGCTTCAAGCCTTCGATGTCTTCCACTTTGTTCAAAGCGCGCTTGCTGTTGGTGATGTGGCGATAGCCCAATTCCCAGTATGACAAACCGATCAAGCCTTTAGCTTCGAGCAAAGCGTGCATTTTCTTGCCAACAGAACCGTCGACAATAGCGTCAGACTCTTTTTCGTTAGCGAACAAGAATGGGAAATCAAAGATAGCGAGTTCTTTGGCTTCTGAGGCCAAGATACCGCTGTTCATCACCGCCATATCAACGGTGCCAGCTTTGATAGATGACACCACAGCTTGGTCCGTACCCAATGTTGAGTTCAGGAACAACTGCACTTTCATTTTTCCGCCTGATTTGGATTCAACAGCAGCAGCGAATTGCTTCATGCCAACAACGGCTGGGTGACCTTCTGGGCCACTCAAACCAAATTTGAGAACGCGCTCTTGCGCGCTAACCATACCAACAGTAGCCATGGCTGCAACAGCCAACAAAGATTTAACAAATAGACGTTTCATAAGGTCTCCACAGGTTATAAAAAACTAACACAGCACGCTTTAAAAGAAACTTAGCAAATGGCGCGCTAACTCATTTGCTTTGTTATTCGACTTAACGCTGATTTAGTGTACTAAGACGACAGTAAAAATGAAAAGGTTTATCTATACAACCACTTAGCAGGAACCATGACCAAATCAGGGAACAACACCATCAAAAACATCACCAGAAACTGAACGATCATGAATGGCATGACGCCACGCGTCACCTCATCCATCTTCATGCGGCCTACGCCTGCCACCACATTCAGCACCGTTCCA
>JANPLX010000073.1:0-24800 GCA_031422495.1 Polaromonas sp.
TTGGGCGAAGCGTTGACTTTGCCGCTTATCCTTGGGCTGGCTTGCGTCGCCGCTGGTATGTTGTTGGTGAATCGCAGAAATTAAATCGTCTGACTTAATTCAATCCGAATAGTTTCGCACCGTTTCCCCAGCCGATTTTGCCAGCTGCATCGGTAGGCAAGCCACCCAGCCACAAGCGGTAGCCGGTCATCAGTTCTTCGTAGTAAGCCCAGCGCTGGTTGACCCAGGTGTCTGAGCCGATTAAAAATCGGTCAGGAAAAGCGAGTATCAAACTGCGCCATTCGGGGCAGAGTTGACCGCCATCACAGGTCAAACCAGGGCGATACGAGAGCTCGCCCATGAGCTGCGGGTACTTGGTAAGCAAACCGCGCACCCGTTCCACCGATGCACCACCAATGCCTGTATGCGCCCAGATGAGTTTTGCATTAGGCGCATGCGCCATCAGCAAGTCAATCGCTGTATCGTCAACATGCGCGAGTACAACCAGTTGTTTGTCTTGCGCAAAACGCATCAATTTTTTTGCAACTTCACCATTCGCATTGGCGCTGTCGTACAAATGGAATTCGCCGATACCTTTGTAAGCGCCGCTGGCTGTGCCTTTGGCGTATTCGCTCAGCACCATTTGGTAGATAGATTCGTCATTAAACCAGCTGTTGTAATCCGCGCGATTGCGGTACAAGCGAATGAAGGGCACGACTTTGATCCCGGCAGATTTGACTTCTGCGCTCGCTGCCAAGGTGATGGTGCCCGCGTTGGGTCGTGAATTGCCGATAAACGCTTTGACACCGCTGCGCGACAGGCGACGCACCACGTCAGGCACATTGTGCGGCCCTACTTTGCCGTCCCAGGCTTCTTCGTTGTAATGCAGGTGAGCATCGAAAAGCGGGCCAGTGTAAGGCGTTTGTGCAAAAGCAAACCCGAATGAAAGCAGTGAAAAGATCAAACTACTGATCCAGCTTAATGCTTTTTTCATGGAATTTGCCTTTGATTTATCGCTTCAATCCCTCAGTTTATATCAACCCCAAACTTCTTGCGCCGTTTCAATCACCAGTCGTAACTTAGCGCGCTGCGCTTCCACAGCAATGTCGTTGCCGTGCACGGTGCTGCTAAAACCGCATTGCGGCGACAAGGCGAGTTGGTCCATTGGTGCGTAGCGGGAAGCTTCGTCGATGCGGCGCTTCAAATCGTCTTTGTTCTCCATCGCGCCAAATTTGGTGGTGACCAAGCCGAGTACCACGGTTTTGCCCTTTGGCAGGTAGCGCAAAGGTTTGAAATCGCCACTGCGTTCGTCGTCGTATTCCATGAAATACGCGTCAATGTTCATTTCTTTGAGCAAAGCTTCTGCCACGGGCTCGTAGTTGCCTGAAGCCGCGTGCGTGCTTCTGAAGTTGCCACGGCACAGGTGCATCGCCAACGTCATGCCATCGGGTTTTTGCGCGACAACGAGGTTGATGAACTTGGCATAGCGGTGGGCTAATTCGTTCGGGTCATCACCTCGGTTTTTGGCGGCTTCGCGCATGTTGACGTCGCACAGGTAGGCCAAATTGGTGTCGTCCATCTGCACGTAGTCACAACCCGCTGCGCTGAGTGAGCGCAGCTCATCGCCATAAGCTTTAGCGACGTCTTCGTAGAATTCTGGCTCCAGCTCTGGGTAAGCTGTGCGGCTGATGCCTGCGCGACCACCGCGAAAATGCAGCATCGTTGGCGATGGAATCGTCACTTTGGCGCGGTTGCCAGCGCTGACTTGAGATTTGAGGAAGTTGTAATCAGCCAATTGGATTTGTTTGGCATGCGTCACTTTGTCAATCACGTGGATGGCGGGTGGCATCAAATGTTCTTTGCCGTCTGCGCCTATGCCAATCGTCACTTCACCTACCTTCACGCCACCCAGTTGCTCTAAAAAATCTAAGTGAAAGTAGGTGCGGCGAAACTCGCCATCGGTGATGCTTTTTAGGCCCACATCTTCTTGAAACTTGACGATTTCAGCAATTGCTTTGTCTTCAACCAGTCGCAACTGCTCGGCAGTGATGCTGCCTTTTGCTTTTTGCTCGCGTGCTTCAAGTAGGTATTTAGGGCGCAAAAAGCTGCCAACGTGATCGTAATGCGCGGGTAAATGGGTGGGTGAGTGGGCCATTGTCTTCTCCATGTGTTTGAATGCAAAACATCATCATAGAGCATATTATTTAAATTCCAAAAATACAACTTAGACATAAAATGGCATAAATTGACTAAAATCAAGCTAAAAATACGATTATTGTATACAATGTAAATGCATGAAGGCCAATAAAGTCACTTTTCCACTCAACGCTTGGTACGCCGCCGCTTACGACGTGGAGCTGGGTCGCAAGTTGTTTGCGCGCACGGTGTGCAATCAAAAAATAGTGATGTTTCGCAAGTTGGATGGTTCGGTAGCGGCTTTGGAAGATGCTTGCTGGCACCGCTTGATGCCACTGTCCTTAGGGCATTTAGAGGGCGATGAAGTCACCTGCGGCTACCACGGCTTGGTTTACAACGCGCAAGGTCGCTGCACCCACATGCCCAGCCAAGAAACGCTGAATCCTACGGCTTGCGTGCGCAGCTTCCCCGTCGTCGAAAAACACCGCTTTATTTGGATTTGGCCGGGCGACCCCGCCAAGGCAGACCCAGCTTTGGTGCCAGATATGCATTGGAACGACGATGCACAGTGGGCGGGTGACGGCAAAATGATCCGCGTCAACTGCGATTACCGCTTGGTAGTCGACAATTTGATGGATTTGACCCACGAAACCTTCGTCCATGGCTCCAGCATCGGCCAGCGCGCCGTGGCAGAAGCACCTTTTGTTGCCACCCACGGCGACCGCACTGCCACGGTGACGCGCTGGATGGAGAGTATCGACGCGCCGCCTTTTTGGGCAGGGCAAATCAAACATGCTCGCGGTTATGAGGGCAAGGTAGACCGCTGGCAAATCATCAATTTTGAAGCGCCTTGCACGGTGAATATCGACGTGGGTGTGGCCGAAACCGGCAGTGGCGCGGTGCCCGCTGGCGGCAACATGGGTGAGAGCCGAACAGGTAACCGCTCCAAGGGTGTAAACGGCTTTGTTCTCAACACCATCACCCCAGAAACCGACACCACTTGCTTGTATTTTTGGGCTTTTGCGCGAAATTACTGTACGAATGAACAGCGTTTAACCCATGAGTTACGTGAAGGTGTGGCGAATATTTTCCGTGAAGACGAGCATGTTTTGGAAGCGCAGCAGCAAGCCATGAGCGACCACCCCGACCATGCTTTTTACAACCTGAACATCGACGCAGGCTCGATGTGGGCGCGGCGTTTGATTGATGGCTTGATTGCCAAAGAAGCGCCAGCCAAGCCAGTGATACCCATCCGTTTGACCGCTTAGAAAGTTATTGAACACATGTCTAAAAATCAAACTGACAAATTCATAGCTACAAATATTATAGCTATTGAGGCAATAAATACGCCGGCTAGATCTATATTTGATGCTAAAAATGAAGAAAATACAGCTCAACAGAGCGTTCAGCTCAGCGTGCAACTCAGAGCACAGCTGCAATTGCGTGAAATGATTCTAGCCGGTGAATTGCCAGCTGGCGCACGTATTGCGGAATTACATATTGTTGAAAAACTAGGCTTTTCACGCACCCCTATCCGCGCGGCTTTGGTGAAGCTTGAACAAGAGGGTTTGCTCGACGCTTTACCTAATGGCGGTTATGCCGTGAAGACCTTTTCTGAGCGCGATGTGGCTGAAGCTATCGAATTGCGCGGTACTTTAGAAGGTTTGTCCGCCAGATTGGCTGCTGAGCGCGGCGCTGTACCTGTGGTGATGAACGAGGCGCGGCGCTGTCTGCAAGAAATAGACACTGTTTTGAGCCAATCGGCCTTGGATGATGAGGCTTTGGCCAGCTATGTGAGGCTGAACGAGCAATTTCACGCCTTGTTGAGCGAATTGTCGGGTAGCAGCGTGATCGCGAAAGAACTTGAACGCGTTTGCTGCTTACCCTTTGCCTCGCCGTCTGGCTTTGTCGTCGTGCAAGCCAATACCGCCAAAGCCCGCGACATGCTGATCGTGGCGCAAGACCAGCATTGGCAAGTGTTGGATGCGATTGACCGACGTGAGGGCTCGCGGGCTGAAAGCTTGATGCGCGAGCACTCGCGCATCGCCCAGCGCAACTTGCGCGAGGTGGTGCAAAGCCAGAACTTGAACCAATTGCCGGGCGTCAGCTTGATTCGCAAAAGAAGCTAAAAGACCTGGAAATTGTATATTAGCGCTTAAAAGTAGCCAAAATCATGAAAATCGCACAAACTTGGTCCGAAGCACGCGTGCATGCCCTGCACGATGTGACGCCAACCGTGCGCGAAATCACACTCAAACCTGCCAACACGGCATTGCCGCATCAACCTGGCGGTCACTTGCAGATGCAAGTTTTGGTCGGGTCTGGAGCTGCAGCTAGGCCAAACACAAGGTCGTATTCGCTGATTGGACAGCCCGATGGTGAGTTTTACCGCATCGCCGTCAAGCGTTTGGATGTTGGCCGTGGCGGCTCCAAAGCCATGTGGCAGTTGGCAGTGGGCGACAGGTTGCAAATTGCCGAACCGCAAAACCACTTTCCCCTAGATCTAGAAGCACCTGCTTTTTTGCTGGTTGCTGGTGGCATTGGCGTCACGCCACTAGTTGGCATGGCGCAGCAGTTGGCAAAGAGAAATGCGCCTGTAAAGATGTTGTTTGGTGCTAGATCGAGCGAAGAATTAGCCTACTTAGAGACGCTTCAAACGGTTTTAAAAGGCGATATCAAGACCGCAGTCGCCGAAAAAGGCGAATTTATCGACTTTGAAACTGAAATCGCCAAACTGCCAGCCAAAGCCCAAATGTATATCTGTGGTCCCGTTCCGATGCTGGATGCAGCGCGCAAAGCTTGGGCAAAAGCCGCAAGATCAGAAGCGGATTTACGCTACGAGACTTTTGGCAGCAGCGGTCGATTTGCACCTCAGTCGTTCATGGTTAACATTCCGCGCCACAACCTAGCTATCACCGTTCCCGCAAACAACGGTTTGCTGGACGAGCTAGAAATGGCTGGCGTGCAAGCCATTTATGATTGCCGTCGTGGTGAATGCGGGCTGTGCGCGATGGATGTCTTATCCTTGAATGGCGAGATTGACCACCGCGATGTTTTTTTTAGCGACGAAGAGAAAGCGAATAACAAGCGTATTTGCGTCTGCGTTTCGCGAGTCGTAGGAGAAATCACGCTCGATTCGGCTTACCGTGCGGATTGACGTAAACACCAATACCCAGTACGTCGAATGTAACTACACTTACTATTATCAACCTAGGAGACGATTTATGAAATTCAATACCTTAGCCAAAGCCGCCTCATTGGCAACCCTGTCACTCGTGGCAAGTGCTGCCATGGCACAAGAGGTCACCCTTAAATTCCACCATATCTGGCCTTCAGCTGCGATGGCGCCTACCCGCGTGATTGCGCCTTGGTGCGACAAGGTAGCAGCTGAGTCTAACAACCGCATCAAGTGCCAAATGCTACCTGCCATGTCTGGCGGCGGCACACCGCCTCAGCTGGTTGACCGCGTTAAAGACGGTGTGGATGACCTCACCATTACTTTGCCAGGCTACACAGCGGGCCGCTTCCCAGCGATGGAAGTCTTTGAATTGCCCTTCATGACCAATTCCGCTGAAGTCGGTGGTTCAGCGGCATGGGAATATCTGCAAAAGCACGGTCTCAAGGAATTCCCCGGTACCAAAATTCTGGCAACTTGGGTGCACGACGAAGGTTATGTTCACACCAGTGCCAAGCAAGTCAAAACTTTGGACGATTTCAAAGGTTTGAAAATGCGCGCCCCTACCCGCCAAACCAACAAACTGTTGGCGAAATTGGGCGCTACGCCAGTTGGCATGCCAGTAACGGGCGTTGCTGACGCTTTATCTAAGGGCACGATTGACGGTTTTGCGCTTCCATGGGAAGTCATTCCAGCGTTCAAATTGCATGAAATGACCAAATTCCACACCCAAACGGATCCAACACGTCCGTCGCTGTACAGTGCAGGCTTCGTGTTTGCGATGAACCAAGCTAAATACGACGCACTGCCTGCTGATTTGAAAAAGGTGATCGACAACAACAGTGGTGCAGCTTTGTCCCGTCAAATCGGCAAAATCTGGGACGAAAGCCAAGCTGTCGGGCGCAAAGCTGCCGCTGACCGTGGCAACACTATCATGACGCTATCGTTGGCTGAGACGGACAATTGGATCAAAGCTTCTGCCTCTCTGAACGACGAGTGGGTGGTTGACATGGACAAACGTGGCTTGCCAGGCAAGCAAATGCTGCAAGACGCGCGTGAGTTGCTAGTCAAGCACCGCAAATAAGCTGCTAAATGTTGAACGTGTTGAGGCCGCTGACCTGGTGGTTTGCGGTAGCTGGCTCGGCCATCGCGCTGGCAGTGGGCATGATGACCGCTTTTAGCGTGGTGGGCAGGGCATTTTTTAAATCTCCTATTCAGGGCGATATTGAGCTTACCCAGTTGGGTATTGCGCTGTCCATCTCTCTGTGCATACCGTGGTGCCAGCTGCGCGGTGCTAATATCATTGTGGACTTCTTCACGCAAAATCTTTCAACCAGGAAGCAAGGCTTTTTAGACGCGGTAGGCGCAGCTTTGATTGGGCTGATGTGCTTGTTGTTGGCATGGCGCACGGGCGTAGGCGCCGTGGCTGTCCGTCATGCGCAAGAAAGCTCGATGATCATCGGTCTACCCATGTGGTGGGCGTATGCATCTTTGGCGCCCGGCTTGGCGCTTGGTGGCCTAGTGGCTTTAGTGCAGGCATGGATGCGCTTGAACAGCCAAGCGCTGATCGATACCCAAGCAGAGCCGTCATGATGACGCCCACACTCATCGGTCTTTTGATGTTCGGCGGCATGCTGCTGCTCATGGGGTTGCGCGTGCCCATTGCCGCTGCTATGTTTATTCCTGGCGCGTTGGGCTACATGGCCATCAGCGGCGATGTGGCGATGCTTAATCTGCTCAAAGGCAGTGCGGTAGCACGTCTGACGGTGTATGAACTCAGTGTCATCCCGTTATTTTTGCTCATGGGGCAGTTTGCTACTCAGGGTGGTTTGAGTCGTGATCTGTTTCGCGCTGCTGCTGCCTTTGTCGGGCATATCCGCGGTGGTTTGGCCATGGCCGCCATCTTGAGTGCAGCCGCTTTTGGCGCGGTGTGTGGCTCATCGGTAGCTACTTCCGCCACGATCACGCAGGTGGCCTACCCCGAGATGAAGGCTAATGGCTACCATGGCCGTTTATCCACAGCCACACTCGCAGCAGGTGGGACGTTGGGCATTTTGATTCCACCATCAGTGCCGCTGGTGGTGTACGCCATCTTGACTGAGCAAAATATTGCCAAGCTTTTCGCCGCGGCCATGGTACCAGGTATTTTGGCTATGCTGGGCTACATCGTAGTAATTGCGCTGTATTGCCGTGCTCGCCCAGAGTTTGCGACGCCCAGCGCCCCAGTGGCTTGGGCAGAGCGTGGCAAAGCATTGGTAACCATTTGGCCGATCGTGATGATTTTTGTGATCGTGTTTGGCGGCATCTATGGCGGCATTTTTTCGCCGACTGAGGGAGCGGCTGTCGGCGCTTTGCTTACGTTTGCTGTCGGTTTAGCAAGACGCGAGCTGGGCGGCGCAGGGATCAAGCGAGCATTGGTGGCTTCAGCTGAAACCAGTGCCATGGTGTTCATGATTTTTCTGGGCGCTGACATGATGAACGCCTCACTGGCGCTCACCGAAATGCCGGCACGCATTGCCGATTGGGTAACCCATTTGCCGATTTCACCGCTGCTGGTTGTGAGTGCTGTATTGGTTTTGTACGTGGTGTTGGGCTGTGTGATGGATGAGCTCTCTATGCTGCTATTGACCATTCCAGTGATTTTTCCTGCCATCATGGGGCTTGACTTATGGGGTTTGGAAAAAGACATGAAAGCAATCTGGTTCGGCATTTTGGTACTGATGACAGTAGGCATTGGTCTAATAGCGCCACCCGTGGGGCTGAACGTTTATGTCGTTAACAACCTTGCCCGTGATGTACCGATGAGTGAGACCTACAAAGGCGTGTTCCCATTCTTGGCATGGGATGCATTGCGTGTTGTGCTGTTGTTGTTTTTTCCAGGGATCAGTTTGTGGCTGGTGACGGTGCTCTTTAAATGAACGATTGAATCGCTGACCTTATTTGTCTTTTCCCATCACCAGATCAGGCAGATAGGTCACGATTTCTGGAAAAAGCGTGATCAGCGCAATGCACAGCACTAAGCAGCCGAAAAAGGGTAAGGCGGCCTTGGCAATCAGGTTGCTGTCTTTGCCCGTCATGTTTTGCAACACAAACAAATTAAACCCAACTGGCGGTGTGACTTCGGCAATTTCCACCAACAAAATGATGAAAATGCCGAACCAAATCAAGTCAAAACCGGCTTTTTGAATCATTGGCAATACCACAGCTGCCGTTAGCACAATCATGCTGATACCGTCTAGTGCGGTGCCCAAGATCAAATAAACCACCACCAAACAGCTAATCAACGCGTAGGGAGACAGGTTCATGCCGTTCACCCATTCAGCTAATTCGCGCGGCACACCAGTAAACGCCATAGTTTTGGTCAAAAACGCAGCGCCAGCCAAAATAAACATAATCATGCAGCTGGTGCGAGTCGCACCCATCAGTCCATCCCAAAAATTTTGAAACGTCAAACTGCGCCCTAAAGCGGCCATCACCAAAGCACCTAAAACCCCAAACGCAGCACATTCTGTGGCCGTTGCCCAACCCGCGATCAGTACCCAGACGATAAAAATAATCAACAAGGCGCAAGGAATGAGTTGTCCACTGAGTTTGATTTTTTCAACAAAGGTAGTGGGCGGATCAGCTGCGGGTACTTGTTCGGGATGGCGTAGGCTCCACCAAGCGATATACCCGGAGAACAGCAGCATCAGCAAAGCACCGGGTAAAAAACCGGCTAAAAAAATCCGAATAATGGATGCATCAGCCGCAACCGCATAGACGACCATGGTGATAGAAGGGGGAATCAAAATTCCTAATGTACCAGCCGTAGCGAGCGAACCGATGGCGAGTTTTTCGTTGTAGCCGCGTTTGATCAATTCAGGCAAAGCCACTTTGGCAATCGTTGCACAGGTTGCCGCCGATGAACCAGAAACAGAACCAAAGACGCCGCAACCTAAAATGGTGGTGTGCATCAAACGCCCTGGAATGCGGTTTAACCATGGGCGTAAACCTTCAAACATATCTTCGCTGAGCTTGGTACGAAATAAAATTTCACCCATCCATATAAACAAGGGTAACGCGGCTAACTCCCAGCTGGCATTGCTCTCCCAAAACGCGCTGAACAGATTTTTGCCTGGCATGGTATTGGTGAAAAAAGCTTGTCCCACCCAGCCAACGATGGCCAAAGTCATAGCTATCCATACACCGCCGCTTAACAGCAACAGCATGATCAAAAGCAACAGGGCGCCTATGCTTAGCACATCCATACAAAGTCCTCAAACAAATTATTGAAATTGTCAGATGCGTCAAATAAACATTTGCGCAAGCTTAAACATCGGCAGAAAAATCGCCTTTCGCGTGCCGTTCTTCTACGGCCACCTGATAAGTGGGTTTGCCACCTTGCAGTACTATCCATAATTCATCCAACACTGCCAGCAGCAACAGCCAAGAGCCAATCACAAAACTAGCTTGCGGTATCCAAATAGGGATGACGACTAGGCCTGTTGCCATTTCAGCAAATTCATAGCTTTCATAGGTGAATGCCGTGGCCGAATAAGCGAGGTAAGCCACCGCAATAGCTGCAATGCTTAAGCACACAATCTCAAAACGATGGCGAGTTTTAGCGGACATTTTTTCTAACAATAAAGTGACACGTACAAAATCGCCATGTTTGAAGGCATGCGCCATAGCAAAAAATGCAGCAGCGGCGCATAACCAAGCCACCAAGTCATTCACGCCGCTAACTTTGAAATTCAGTTGACGACCTACCCCACCGATGATCATCAATACAAAAATACAAAACACGCAGCCTGCAGCAATTGCAGCCGCTGCGTTGAACAGAAAATCAAGTATGCGGCGCATGGACTACTTGGTCTGTCTGCTTACTTCTTGGCGCGCACTTTGTTGTAGTCAGTAATAATGACAGCACCTTCAGCGCCAGCAGCCTTTTGCCAATCGGTCAACATGATGCCACCTACTTGTTGCATGTCTTGCATCAATTTAGGCGCTGGTTTGTGGATTTTCATGCCTTTACCAATCAGCAGTGTTTTATATTCGTCGTTTTTAGCTTCGCTGGTTTTCCAGCCCCGTGTTTCAGCTTCTGCAGCTGCTTTCACAACGGCGGCTTGTGTCGCAGCGTCTAAGGCGTTGAAAGCTTTCAAGTTTACCAACACACCATTCTTCGGCAACCAAGCTTGCGTGTCGTACCAGTTTTTGATGTGTTCGTAGGTTTTGCTGTCATAACCAGTAGAGCCTGAGCTCATGTAGCTTTCGACCACACCCGTCGCCAAAGCTTGGCTGAGTTCCGCCGCTTGAATTTGCACAGGTTGTGCGCCGATCAATTCTGCAATCTTGGCGGTGGCAGGGCTATAGGCGCGCCACTTGATGCCTCGTAAATCAGCCACAGAACTGATTTCGCGTTTGCTATAAATACCTTGTGGTGGCCATGGCACGCTGAACAACATTTTCATGCCTTGCGCAGCTAGCAGCTTGTCCATCGGTGCTTTGGATACCTCGTACAACTTTTTCGCATCTGCATAGCCCGTCGCTAAAAACGGCACGCCATCGAGTGCATAAATTGGGTTTTCGTTGGCGAAATTAGCCAGCAAGATCTCGCCCATTTGTGCTTGTCCACCTTGAACGGCACGTTTGATTTCGGGCGCTTTGAACAAAGATGCATTGGCATGCACCGTGATTTTGAGTTTGCCAGCTGTGGCAGCGTCAACATCTTTGGCGAATTGTGTCAAGTTCTCGGTATGAAAATTAGTAGCAGGATAAGCGGCCGGCAAATCCCATTTGGTTTGAGCAAATGCGATAGACGTGCTGACAAGCACGCCCAAAGCCATGAGCGTTGATTGCAAGGGTAACGAGTTATATGCCATAGAAAACTCCAGTTGATTGAAGGACAAGTTGATGATGTTGAATGTAATTGCTTTGCAGAATTGTTTAATCGGTGTTTTCCCTAATTGTCGACAAATTGTCAACAAAATGTAGTTTAATCGTAAAAACAGAAAACAATCATGCTCTAAAACAGTAGAAAAATGACACGAAAAACTACTTCAATTCCAAAAATAGCTACGCAAGTAGAGTCAGCTCGCATCGTCTCATCTGCGCATTTGGTGTCGCCAAAAAGTTCAGAAATGAGTGAGTTTGAGTTTGGCTTGATCGTTGCAGGCAATGCCTTTCACCGTTGGATCGCGCATTGTATGAGTGCAGCGGGATTGAAAGATTTGACGCCCTTGGATGTACTGGTACTTCACCACGTGACGCACCGTGCACGCGACAAGCGGTTGGCTGATATATGTTTCATCATGAACGTGGAAGACACCCACTTGATCAACTACTCACTCAAAAAACTGCAAAACTTAAGTGTAGTTGTTTCAAATAAAAGCGGTAAAGACGTTACCTATGCCTCAACCGAGTTAGGACGTCAACATGTAGAGCGTTATCGAGAGATACGCGAGTCTTGTTTGATCAATGCCTTGAATGCGGACGAAGGTTTGAACCGCGACATTGGCGAATTGGCAAGATTACTGCGTTTACTATCTGGCATTTATGACCAAGCGGCACGCTCAGCTGCCAGCTTATAAAAATAATCAATATGACTACTAAGCGTTGGCAATTCTGGATAGACCGTGGCGGGACATTTACTGACGTGGTGGGTAAAAAGCCAGATGGCACGCTGGTAACACACAAACTTCTGAGCGATAACCCTGAGCAATACAAAGATGCCGCAGTCGCAGGTATCCGTTACTTGTTGGGTTTGAAATCGGGGGAGGCTGTCACGCCCGAACAAGTGGAATGCGTCAAGATGGGCACGACAGTTGCCACCAATGCATTGTTAGAGCGCAAGGGCGAACCCACTTTATTGGTAATTAGCCAGGGATTCCGAGATGCTCTGCGGATAGCGTATCAAAATCGTCCACGCTTGTTTGACCGTAATATTGTTTTACCTGAGTTGCTATACAGCTCAGTTGTAGAAGCGCAAGAGCGTATGTCGGTACAGGGTGATGTGGTGCAAGCATTGGACGAAGTGCGTCTTAAAGCCGAGTTGATGAATCAGCATGCCAAAGGTTTGCGCTCTGTAGCCATAATCTTTTTGCATGGTTACCGCTATACACAACACGAGCTACTAGCTGAACACATTGCACGAGAAGTTGGTTTCACGCAAATCAGTGTGAGCCATAAAACGAGCCCGATGATGAAGCTCGTCAGTCGTGGCGATACAACGGTAGTAGATGCCTATTTGTCACCGATTTTAAGACGCTATGTAGAACAAGTTGCAGCAGAGATGCCGGGTGTAAAAATATTTTTCATGCAATCCTCGGGTGGTTTAACAGACGCTCATGCTTTTCAAGGTAAAGACGCAATTTTGAGTGGGCCAGCTGGCGGAATCGTTGGTATGGCGCGGACGGCGCAATTGGCGGGTCACGACAAAGTGATTGGTTTTGACATGGGTGGAACATCCACAGATGTTAGTCATTTCGCGGGTGAATTTGAGCGTGAATTTGAAACGCAAGTTGCTGGCGTGCGAATGCGCGCACCTATGATGAGTATCCACACTGTTGCAGCTGGCGGAGGTTCATTGCTAGCATTTGATGGGGCACGCTTTCGCGTAGGACCACAAAGTGCTGGTGCTAATCCTGGCCCAGCTTGTTATCGGCGTGGTGGCAAACTGGCAGTGACAGACGCTAATGTGATTTTGGGTAAAGTGCAACCAACTTACTTTCCAAAAATGTTTGGATTGCGTGGCGATGAAGCTTTGAGTTATGAAGCATCGTTTGAAAAATTCAGCGATATGTCTCGCCAAGCTGGCCGAAGTGTCGAGGCAGTCGCCGAAGGCTTCATCAACATCGCAGTGCAGCAAATGGCCAACGCTATTAAAAAGATTTCAGTAGCGCGCGGCTATGACGTCACTCGCTACACCTTGCAGTGCTTTGGTGGCGCGGGAGGGCAGCATGCCTGCTTGGTAGCCGATGCGTTAGGCATGACCCGCGTATTTGTGCACCCGCTTGCTGGTGTGCTCAGTGCTTATGGCATGGGATTGGCTGATCAAAATGTGATTCGTGAGCAGGCTGTTGAGACGCTGCTGACCGAGCAAGCCTTGCCTGATATACGGCAGAAATTAGCCCAGTTGGTAGACGCAGCAACGGGCGACCTAAAGCGGCAGCAGTGGGGCAATGGCGACATCACCGTTCACCTGCGGGTGCATGTGAAATACGAAGGCACGGATACGGCGCTGATCGTGCCATTTGGAGATTTAACTGCCACAGAAACGGCTTTCGAGTACGCCTACAAACAACGCTACGCCTTTTTAATGCAAGGCAAAGCGATGGTGGTAGAAGCCGTTTCTGTCGAAGCCATCATTGGTGGCGATGCTCCTGCTGAGCCGCAGCTTGAGATGCATTCAAAACGCGCAGTGCCTGTTCGTGAAACTGTGAGAATGTATTCTGGTAATCAGTGGCATGAAGCTGCATTGGTTGTGCGTGAAGACTTGCGCGCGGGCGACTCAGTAATGGGCCCTGCCATCATTGCTGAAAAAAATGCGACCACGGTGATAGAGCCGGGATGGGAGGCGAATTTAACAGCCTTGAATCACTTGGTGCTTGAGCGGAAAACACAACGCAACGTCACATATGCCGTTGGGACAACGGCAGACCCTGTGTTACTTGAAGTTTTCAACAATTTGTTCATGAATATTGCCGAGCAAATGGGGCTGCAGCTGCAAAACACGGCCTACTCGGTCAATATCAAAGAACGGCTCGATTTCAGCTGCGCTTTGTTTGATACGTCAGGCAATCTGATTGCAAATGCGCCGCACATGCCCGTGCATTTGGGCAGCATGGGTGAAAGTATCAAAACGGTGATTCGTGAAAACGCTGCCACTATGCAGCCTGGTAATGTGTATGCATTAAACGACCCCTATCACGGCGGCACGCATTTGCCAGACGTCACCGTCATTACACCTGTGTACCTAGACGGAAGTGCTTTTACCAAACCTGCGTTTTACGTTGGTTCGCGGGGCCACCACGCTGATATCGGAGGTACTACGCCAGGCTCTATGCCACCGTTTTCGACCCGAATTGAAGAAGAAGGCGTGCAGATCAACAATGTATTGCTGGTTGACAAAGGTGTTTTGCGTGAAACTGAGATGGTCGCCTTACTGCAAAGCGGGCGATACCCAAGCCGCAATCCAGCGCAAAATATGGCAGATTTGAAAGCTCAAATCGCTGCCAATGAAAAAGGTGTACAAGAACTGCGTAAGATGGTTGAAACCTACGGACTAGAGGTTGTACTCGCCTATATGAGCCATGTGCAAGACAACGCGGAAGAGTCAGTGCGACGCGTGATCACTAGGCTAAAAGACGGCCAATTCACCTTGCCGCTAGACAACGGTGCGCAAATCAGCGTTGCTATTCGCGTCAACAGTCATGATCGCACAGCCGAGATAGATTTCACCGGTACATCGCCGCAATTAACGAACAATTTCAATGCACCCACAGCGGTGTGTATGGCGGCCGTGTTGTATGTGTTCAGAACCTTGGTAAATGACGATATTCCGCTCAACGCGGGCTGCTTGAAGCCATTAACTGTGATCATTCCTGCGGGTTGTATGTTGAACCCACATCCTCCAGCGTCCGTGGTTGCCGGTAATGTTGAAACGTCCACATGTATTACCAATGCGTTGTTTGGTGCATTGGGTTTGATGGCGGGTGGACAGCCCACCATGAATAACTTTACCTTTGGCAATGATAAATACCAATATTATGAAACGATTGCTGGCGGCAGCGGTGCGGGCGGTGAATTTGATACTCAAGGCAATATTATCAATGGATTTAACGGGGTGTCTGTCGTGCAAGCTCACATGACCAATTCAAGATTGACAGATCCAGAAGTTTTGGAGTTTAGATTTCCCGTTCGATTATTAAGTTTTGAAATCAGAAAAAACTCTGGTGGCCAAGGAAAATATATAGGTGGTGATGGCGGCACAAGGCGTATTCAATTTTTAGAACCAATGACTGCGAGTATTTTGAGTAATGGCAGAATTCATCCTGCCTTTGGTGCCGCTGACGGGCAGGCTGGTGAGGTTGGAAAAAATAGTATTGAGCGTGTAGACGGTCGTGTTGAGTTATTAGCGCATATTGGCCAAGCCGATATGCAAGCGGGCGATATATTTGAAATTGCGACGCCCGGGGGCGGTGGTTTTGGTTTGTAAAATATTTGCTATATTTTTCATAGCTACTTAGGCAATAAATACGCCGGCTAATGTCAAAATAGTGCTCAAAAACAGTGGTTTTTATGCTTTTAGTCTTTTTGGATTAAAAACCGCGACCTAGGCGTTTGTTGGGCGACGCCTCTAGTTCCTCCTAGGGTATTGCCTATAGCCACTCACTTGTAACAAAGGCATGATTCGCTTCGAACTAAACGGTTGCTGGGTGTTCTGGCATGGGTTCAATAATCAAAAATTTACAGGAGCGTTAATGAAACTATCAATAAAAAAAATCAATGTTCGCCTAGGCTTAGCGTTGGCTGCGGCCATGTTGGTGGCCGGTTGTAGCGACAGCCCAAGCTATTACAAATACAGCCAAGTGGTGGTGTTTGGTGCCAGTTTGTCTGATACTGGTAATGTGTTTGCGGCTACGGGTGGTACATCACCTGGACCCGCGCCATATTACTATGATGGACGCTGGTCAAATGGGCCGCTGTGGATCGAAAATGTTGCATCTGTGTTAGGTAAGTCAGTGACGCGATCCTCAGCTGGCGGGACCAATTTTGCTTATGGTGGTGCTAAAACGTGCGGTATTGCAGGTGTCACATCTGCCGTGCCAGACATGTGCACTCAAGTTGCAATTTTCTTAGGTGCAACTGGTGGAAAAGCAGATAGTGAAGCCTTGTATGTCATTGACGCTTCCAGCGTTGGTAACAATATGCTGGTTGTTTTAGGTTCCGCTGGTGCTGTTCCTAGTTCCGCCATTACATCAGCAGCACCTGCTGATGTTTCAGCCTTGATGAAACAACTTTATAGCGCTGGCGCACGGCGATTTATGGTGACCAACGTTCCTGACGTTGGCGCTACACCTTATGTTAAAAGTTTAGGTGTAGAGGCTTCAGCTGGCGCGACACAACTGTCCAACGGGTTTAACGCCAGCTTGACCAATGCTATGAACAATTTCCGCGCTGCAAACAGTGGCTCTAAAGTTGATATCGCAGATTTCAATGGCACGAGTGCCGCCGGATTAAACAACACAACACCTTGTTTAAACCCAACAACTTTTGCGATTTGCGCTACACCGGATACCTATCAATACTGGGATCCATTCCATCCTACAGCTGAAACAGGTCGCCGTGTAACAACCACAGCGTTGAGCGCTATCGCTGAATAAGACTGTGTCTTAAGTGTAAGCCGTATGGAAGCGTGATCTTCTATGCGGTTTTTTATTTATTCGTAATTGCGTCATTTTTCAAAAGCAAAGCCGCTTCATACAAAGCATTGCGTGGCGCACCCGTGATATCGGCGGCGAGCTTCACGGCTGTTTTTAAAGGTAATTCAGCCAATAGCAGCTTTAAGATGCGCGGCGCATCGTCATGCGCAGCTTCAAGTATCAGCGGATGTAGCACCAAGACAAACTCACCCCGCAAGCGGTTGCTGTCTTGCTGCAACCAGTCTTGAAGTGCGCCAGATGGCATGGTTGCTATCTCTTCAAATTGCTTGGTCAATTCCCGACCAATGGTGATCAACCTGTCACCTAAAATCCCCAATGCTTTGGCCACCGCTTCTATGCGATGCGGCGCTTCCAAGAGAACGATAGAGCCGGTTATGGCTTGAAGCTTCAAAATAGCAGTATCACGTTCTATCGTTTTGGTCGGTAAAAAACCCATAAAACTGAAATGGTCGTTCTGTGCAATGCCCGCAACACTTAACAAAGCTGTGACACTGCTTGCGCCAGGTAAAGGGACGACACGAAAACCAGCAGTGCGCACCCCCGAAACGAGTTTAGAGCCGGGGTCACTCACTCCGGGTGTGCCTGCATCGCTCACATACGCAATACGTTCGCCGCGCTGAAGTCGGATGATTATTTGTTCCGTTGCCTCTAATTCATTGTGCTCATGCACAGCGAGCAAGGGTTTGCCGTTTCCGATGCCGTAAGTGCGTAAGAGCGGCTGTGTGTGGCGTGTGTCTTCGCAGGCAATTGCATCGACCAGGTTCAAGACATGCAAAGCGCGCAAGCTGATATCCGCCAAATTGCCAATCGGCGTGGCAACGATATAAAGCGTACCCGAAGGGTAATGTTGCTTGCCAGCAGTTTCTTGCGCTGTCAACAAGCAACCTCGCCACTGAGCGTTCAATGTTAAAGTTTGCGCTATGTCTATTGAAGTATCCAATTGTAGTGTCCCATGAAAATCTTAGCGCCTGCATCTACCACCACGAAATCGAAAGGCGACGCTGCCGAAGATGCTGCACTGGCGTATTTGCAAGCGGCAGGTTTGAAGCTATTACAGCGCAATTATCGAACACCTGGACGCGGTGGCGGTGAAATTGATTTGATTATGCGAGATACTGATGGTACTTTAGTATTTGTAGAGGTTAGGCAGCGTGCGGGTGCGCTGTTTGGCGGCGCGGCAGCCAGTATCAGTCTCACCAAACGAAATCGCATTATTTTTGCAGCAAAATATTTTTTGATGAAGCTTACCCGCGTCCCAGCTTGCCGTTTTGATGTAGTCTTGGTGGAAGCGAATATCACGTGGCTGAAGGCTGCTTTTGAAGCATCGTGACACCCCGTAACATTTAATGAACAACTATTGAACATTTCGGGGCAAGGACATTTGTAACACGGGTTATCATTATCAGTATGTTAGAGCAACGCATAGAACAACAATTTATCGATAGTGCCGATTTGAAATATCAATCAGCGCAAGTATTAAGCAAACCCATCGCCGACGCCGTCCAAGCCTTGCTGTCTTGCGTTACCAGTGGTGGTAAGGTCTTGGTGTGTGGCAACGGTGGCTCTGCAGCCGATTCACAACATTTTGCTGCCGAATTCGTCGGGCGCTATGAACGCGAGCGCCCTGAGTTAGCGGCCATTGCGTTGACGACAGACAGCTCCATCATCACAGCCATCGCCAATGACTATGATTTCAGCGTGATTTATTCAAAACAAGTACGTGCTTTAGGCCAAGCTGGTGATGTGCTGATTGCCATCACCACCAGTGGCAGTTCAAGCAATATTTTAAAAGCGGTTGAAGCGGCACACGAACGTGACATGACGGTCATCGCCTTAACGGGCAAAGGCGGCGGCAAAATGAGCGTAGCTTTGCGTGAAACCGATGTGCATATTTGTGTGCCGCATGAGCGTACCGCGCGTATTCAAGAAGTCCACTTATTAGCACTACACTGTTTGTGTGATGGTGTTGATCAACAATTACTAGGTGAAAAGGAGTCGGTATGAATAGGATTCAAACGTTAAAAAACGCTCAGAAAATGATCACAAATAGCATCGTCAAAACACTCGTCATCTCGAGCGTTTTGGGTAGCTTGGGTGGATGCGCAGCTGTGGTAGTTGGCGGAGTGATCGCTGGCACGACGATGGTGGCGACAGATCGGCGCACTTCGGGCTCACAATTGAATGACGAAGGTATAGAAATTCGTGCCAACAACCGCCTCAAGGAAAAATTTGGTGAGCGCGGCAATTTCAGTGTGACGAGCTACAACGGGCGTGTTTTGCTGACAGGTGAAGTTGGCGGAAACAGCGACAAATTAGCCGCCGAACAACTTGTTTTTCAAATCGAAAATGTCAAACTTGTGGTCAATGAGTTGGCCATTGCTGGCAGCACCTCTACTCTCCAAGAGCGTGGCAATGACACCTATATCACCAGCAAAGTGAAAGCCAGCTTGATTGAAGCAAAAGATGTCTCATCAACTGCCTTCAAAGTGGTGACTGAGCGCGGCGTGGTTTACCTGATGGGCCGCGTATCGCAACGCGAAGCCGATCGAGGCACCGATATCGCACGTAGTGTGACCGGCGTGGTCAAAGTGGTTCGAAGTTTTGAAATCATCAGCGAAGAACAAGCCAAACAAAAGTAAAACAGCAGTTTGGCATTTGCAATTGCCAAACCGCGTGTTGATTAAAAACCTTACAGCCGTATGGTTTAAACGACCATGAAGTGCTCAGTACCTTCGGCCAAGTTTTTGTTTTTACCTCGTTCGCTGGATAGTTTTATTTGTAAGCGCAAATCGTTGACTGAGTCTGCATTGCGCAGCGCATCTTCGTACGAAATCGTGAATGACTCATAGGCATCAAACAACGCTTGATCAAACGTTTGCATGCCCAAGTTGCGGCTTTTCTTCATGATTTCTTTGATCTCAGAAACTTCACCTTTGAAAATCAAATCTGACACCAAAGGCGTATTGAGCATGATCTCAATCGCTGCGATTCGACCTTTGCCGTCTTCTTTGGCTATCAAGCGCTGCGATACAAATGCGCGCAAGTTAAGCGACAAATCCATCAGCAGCTGCGCACGGCGCTCTTCTGGGAAGAAGTTGATAATCCGATCCAGCGCTTGGTTGGCGCTGTTGGCGTGCAAGGTTGCCAAGCACAAGTGACCAGTTTCAGCAAATGCAATCGCATGCTCCATAGTTTCGCGGTCACGAATCTCTCCCATCAAAATCACATCCGGTGCTTGACGAAGTGAGTTCTTCAGCGCAGCGCCCCAGCTCTCAGTATCGATACCAACTTCACGCTGCGTGATAACGCAATTTTTATGGGGATGGACGAATTCAATCGGATCTTCAATGCTGACGATATGCCCATAGCTGTGCTCGTTGCGCCAATCAATCATAGCCGCCATGGTGGTCGATTTGCCGGAACCTGTAGCGCCTACTAAGATACACAAGCCACGCTTGGACATGGCGACTTCTTTCAAGATTTGCGGCACACCCAAGCTGTCAACCGTAGGAATGATTGCTGGAATCGTTCGCATCACCATGCCCACGTGGCCTTGTTGCATGAATGCGCTGACGCGAAAACGCCCAATACCTGTCGGTGAAATTGCAAAATTGCACTCTTTTGTACGCTCAAATTCTGCAATTTGCTTGTCGTTCATGATCGCCCGTGTCAACGCCAATGTGTGCTTGGCTGAGAGTGAGTGCGTCGACACCTTCGTTACCATACCGTCCACTTTGATGGCAGGAGGGAAGTCACAGGTGATAAACAAATCACTGCTTTTGCGCGAAATCATCAAACGCAGCAAGTCGTTGATGAATTTACTGGCTTGTTCGCGTTCCATGTCGTGTCCTTAAAAAATGAATAATTCGTAACGCGGAAAGATAAGCGTAGAAAGATTTAACCTGGAAAGTTCTCAGGCGTTTTGGCCTTACCGCGTGCTTCCGCATTGGTGATCAGATTACGTTTGACCATGTCTGTCAAGTTTTGATCCAACGTTTGCATGCCCACATTGTTGCCTGTTTGTATCGACGAATACATCTGTGCGACTTTACCTTCGCGAATCAAATTTCGAATCGCGCTGGTTCCAATCATGATTTCGTGAGCTGCAATGCGGCCCGAACCGTCTTTGGTTTTGCAGAGCGTTTGTGCAATCACGGCTTGCAAGGACTCGGACAGCATGGCGCGCACCATTTCTTTTTCTTCAGCAGGGAAAACGTCAATAATCCGGTCAATCGTTTTCGCGGCGCTGGAGGTGTGCAAGGTTCCCAGCACCAAATGACCAGTCTCAGCAGCGGTCATCGCCAAACGAATCGTTTCCAAATCGCGCATCTCGCCCACCAAAATTGCGTCTGGGTCTTCGCGCAAGGCAGATCGCAGCGCAGCAGCGAAGCTTTGCGTATGTGGCCCCACTTCGCGTTGATTCACCAAGCATTTTTTAGAGGTGTGAACAAACTCAATCGGGTCTTCTACCGTCAAAATATGGCCGTATTCGGCTTCGTTGAGGTGATTCACCATGGCTGCCAAAGTTGTCGATTTGCCTGACCCTGTTGGTCCTGTGACGAGAACCAAACCGCGAGGTTTTAGCGCTAAGTCGGCAAAGATTTTCGGGGCATTCAGTTCTTCTAACGTTTTAATCACTGAAGGAATCGTCCGAAACACAGCGCCTGCGCCCCGGTTTTGGTTAAACGCATTGACACGAAAACGTGCCAAACCTTCAATTTCAAACGAAAAGTCGATTTCTAAAAACTCTTCATAGCGTTTGCGTTGGCCATCGTTCATGATGTCATACACCATCGCATATACGGCTTTGTGGTCCAGTGCGTCCACATTGATCCGTCGCACATCACCATGCACCCGAATCATCGGAGGCAGCCCTGCTGAAAGGTGTAAGTCTGAGGCGTTGTTTTTAACGCTGAAAGCTAAAAGTTGTGTGATATCCATGCTTCAATTGTCTCCAGATGCATTTGCATTTACATTTATGCTTAATTATGACCAACATTGAGCAAAATTTAGCTGCAGTTCATGCGCGGATTCAACAAAGTTGCCACAAAGCGGGCAGAAGTATTGACGCCGTCACGCTTTTGGCAGTCAGTAAAACGGTATTGCCCGATGCGATACGCGTCGCCATAGCCAGAGGCCAGCGCGATTTTGGCGAAAACTACATCGCCGAAGGAGTTGAAAAAATAGAAGCGTTGGCCACAGAGCGCGTGAAATTTGGACTGCAATGGCACTGCATTGGACCTGTGCAAAGCAACAAAACGCGGCTTGTTGCGCAACATTTTGACTGGGTGCATACTTTAGACCGCGTAAAAATTGCAGAGCGCTTGAACGACCAAAGGTCAGTCAATGCGGAACGCCTTCAAGTTTGCATTCAAGTCAATATTGACGGCAGCATTACAAAATCAGGTGTTCTGCCTGACGAAGTTATGGCATTGGCGCTGAGCATTTCAAAACTGCCACATTTGCAGCTTCGTGGCATCATGGCAATTCCAGATGTTGTATCTGTAAGCTCTGGGAATGCTATAAAAAATATAGCTATAGAGGCAATATATACGCCGGCTATAATCATATTTAATCAATTAAAAGCACTTTACGCCACTGTGGACACGTTGTCCATCGGTATGAGTGCAGACCTAGAGCCTGCCATCATGGCTGGCAGCACCATGGTGCGCGTTGGATCTGCTATTTTTGGCAGCCGAGCTTAGTGCAATTTTTTCAACTAGCCAAATTATTTTTTGCTTTGCTCCATCTTTTTTGCCATTTCTTCCATTTGTTTGGCAAAAGCTTCCATTTTTTGAGCATCTATTTTGACTTCGCCTTCTGGTGTTTTGATGGTGATAGATGCTGTGTCTGGCGCGCTGGTTGCTCCGGGCGTGGTGGTGATGGTTGCATTGCCCGCTGGCGTGCTGATAGTCGTTTGAGCCGGAGCGTTTTTCACCCCGCTGGCTGTGTTTGAATTGATTTTGACATCGCCCATGGGCGTCGTGATTGTCGCATCGCCGCCACGCATACCCATGCCCCCCATACCCATAGTGGGGGTAAAGATACTGGTCACAGCACTTAAAACAACACCAGCAATAATGCTGGCAAGAATCAGCACGACCATATAAACGATGGTTTTTTCTTTTGGATTTTTCATCAGCACGGGCAAACCCAAGTACATGACGTACAAAGCATATATAGCGACCAAAAGCCCAAGGATGCTAAGCGCAGGCAGCACGTTAAAAACTCCTGCCAGTAACATCGGCGTGCCGCCAAAGACCGCTAGTTTCAAACCTTGCACCAAATTGCTTTGCCCTCCAAAAGTAGGTGCTAAGGCACTGGCCAGCCAACCCATGCCAAAGGTCATGGCCAAAGTCAAAATGTAGGTGGTGATCATCATCGCGATGCCGCTACCTAGAGGTATGCGGAAATTAAACCCAAAACCACCCATACCCACCAACGACAGGCCAATGAAGCTAGCAACAGCTGGAATGGCAGCCAAAATCAACATATAAGGTACAAAAAGTGATTTGGCATCGTGCTTTTCAGCGTCGATGACAGGCCATGTCGCTGCCGGGTTGAGCGTGATTGCTTTGGCGCGTTCAACAATGTCCATGGCGTTTCCTTGCGTAAACTGAGTAAGTGGGTGTAGCAAAAAAGATTATAGGTAGCGCACTAGGTTTATACAAGTGTGAATTTTTCTAAATAAAGTAAGCATGCTATAAATGATCTATGTACAAGTCATTTGGCTTTTTGCTTTGCTTTTTAACAGCAACATCGTATGCGTTAGCCGCTGACGTGACCAGTGGTTGGCGTGTTTTATTGGAGCAACGTTTGGGTAACTGCGTGGCGTGCCATTCGATACCTAACGAGCAGGGCAAAAAAACCGGTGTTCAAAGCACGTTTGCACCAGCTTTAGATGGTGTTGCAAGTCGTTATAGCGCCGAAATATTGCGGCAATGGGTGGTTGATGCCCGCAAAATCAACCCAGACACCTTGATGCCGCCCTTTGGTGTGATTCTGAGCCCTGAGCAAATCAACGATGCGCTCGCTGCATTGCAAACTTTGCGCTAAATAAAATTAGCAAATTAACGATAAACTAAAACAGGCCGATATGGACATACAAGCATTGCAGAGTTTGAAATTTCGCACTGGTGGTGCTAAATTAGAGTTAGAGCCGTTGTCTGACACGGGAACAGCCGTTCCAATTGGCATCAAGTTGCAAGCACCGGCTGGTCTCAATGTCGTGTCTTTTGAAGTTTTTGCGCCAGACAATCCGGTATCCCGCGTCATCAAAATCAAACTGGGCACACCGGAAAATTTATACCGTTTTGACACCCGTATCCGCCTAGGCGCTAGCCAAGATGTGTGGCTGGTTGTTACTTTGTCTGACGGAAGTTTGATGGGCACACGAGCACCCACCGTGTTGACATCTTCGGCCTGTTTTGACGCGAGTTAAATTAATCATTAACCCAATATGGCTACAACTTCTGCTACGACCCCTTACATCCCCATTCGCTTGAACATCACTGGCGAGGTCAAGCCAAGCGGTGTCTTGGCGGTTGTCTTGTTAATTGGGCACACCATGGAGACAGGTTACCGTGTGCTGGATTCAGGCCAGCGCGTGCCTAAAAACGTGATCGAATCAGTTCAAGTGCGTTTAGGCGAACAATTACTTTTTGAAGCCGAAACGGGCATCGGCATTTCTGCGCATCCCTATCTGGCATTTCCTGTCAATTTGCCGGCAGAGATTCCTGCCGCAGGTGTAAAAATGAGCGTGGAGTGGCGTGACGACAAAGGCCAAAGTGGTGCGCTAGAGCGCGTGCTTCAAAAAACTTAACTTTGCAACACCCCATGAAGTTGTTGAAAGCTGCATTAGGCATTTTGTTGACTTTACAAGTTTGCGACGCTTTTACGCAAATAGCGCAAACAACACTAGCAACACATACAACGCAAATATTGCAAGACAAGCGAACCAGCGGCAGCGTTTATTTGTCAAAGCAAATGCAAGAGCTGCAAAACGATGCGACCCGCAACCCCATTTCGTTGTGGCAAGAGCGTGGTCAAAGTTTATGGCAAGGTCAATGCAAGAGTTGCCATGGCGA
>JANPLX010000074.1:0-1683 GCA_031422495.1 Polaromonas sp.
TCGCTTGGTGGCCAGCTGGGTGGCATCAACATGTCAGCAACTTCGCGATAGGCAACATTGACAGGTAAGGGTTTTGCGAAATCGTGAAAATTACGGTTCAGATCGACATTTTCATGCGTGGTACGCCGAATATGCGAAAAACCATAGGGGTTGAGCGCATGGATGTACAGCACAGTCACGTTTTGCGCACGCGCTTTGGCGAGCCATTCGGCGTCGTGCAATGCAAACACTTGAACGCCAGAGCCACAGTAACCTTCAACACCATGACAGGCACTGCTGAGAATCAGCAACTTATTGCTAGGTTTGCCATTGGCAGGTAGTTGCAACGCCGTATCCATAGCCAAAGTTTCACCGTCTTTACCTAGGAGCGGGTGGTCGAACGACTCGATTTGTAACCCTGCTGTAGCTGCAGCTTCTAAAAATTTAACCCGCGCTTGCGCATAGCTTGGGGAAAACGCATCTACTAAACCCATCATTTCGCTAAACCTTTGCTGCCAGCCTTCAAAGATTCTTCAACCAAACGCACCCAAAATGTCGCACCTAATGGAATCAAATCGTCGTTAAAATCATAACTTGGGTTGTGCAACATGCAAGGACCACCGCCATGGCCGATAGCACGGTGGTCGCCTTCACCGTTAGCGATAAAACAATACGCACCAGGCTTGGCCTGTAGCATGTAAGAAAAATCTTCCGCACCCATAGTCGGCTCTTGCTTCAAGACATTGCATGCGCCAACAATATCGCCCATCACCTTAGCGGCAAATTCGGCTTCGGCTGCGGAGTTGATGGTGGGTGGATAGTTGCGGTCAAATTCAAAGTCGCATGTGGCACCGAAAGCAGCACTGGTGTGTTCGGCAATTTCACGCATGCGCTTTTCGATCAAATCAATCAATTCGGTGGTGAATGTGCGCACGGTGCCTTGAATTTCAACGCTGTCTGGAATCACATTGGTTGCTTCACCCGCATGGATCATGGTGACTGAAATCACACCGGCATCAATCGGTTTTTTATTACGGCTGATGATGGTTTGAAACGCTTGAACCATTTGGCAAGCCGCTTGGATAGGATCTACACCATCATGCGGTAAAGCAGCGTGACCACCTTTACCGTGAATAACGATTTTGAACTCATTGCTAGATGCCATCACTGGCCCTGAACTCACAGCAAACTTACCGACTGACATGCCTGGCCAGTTGTGCATGCCATAGACGGCTTCCATAGAGAATTTCTCAAACAACCCGTCCTTGATCATCTCCCTTGCGCCGCCACCACCTTCTTCGGCGGGTTGAAAAATCAAATACACCGTGCCATCAAAATTTCGATGCTTTGCAAAATGCTGCGCTGCAGCCAAGAGCATGGCGGTGTGGCCGTCGTGCCCACAAGCGTGCATCTTGCCAGCGTTTTTACTGGCATGGGAAAAGGTGTTGTACTCTTGCATCGGCAGCGCGTCCATGTCTGCACGCAAGCCAATCGCACGATCCGATGTACCGTTTTTGATGATGCCGACTACGCCCGTCGTCCCCATACCGCGGTGCATGGGGATGCCCCACTCTTTGAGTTTTTCAGCGACCAAATCGGCTGTTTGCACTTCAGCAAAACACAGCTCTGGGTTAGCGTGGATTTGTTTTCGAATCGCGGCGATGCCAGCGGCTTGTGTGGTGATGGAATCAATGATTTTCATAA
>JANPLX010000075.1:0-1716 GCA_031422495.1 Polaromonas sp.
CTAAACCACCACGACACACAGGGTACCAAGAATGGCTTGCACTGGCAGACAGTTCGCCAATTTGCTGCAGTGCCTGCACGACTGTGAGCTGCGCACCCAGCCACACAATGTCCATACGCGGAATCATCAATGAGGTGAGCGGCCTGTCGTCAAGATGAAACACATTGCGCACCATTTGGTGTTCGTGCGCTTCGATCAAACCGGCGTCAACACCCTCTTCCAAACTGGCGGTGATTTCTTCTTCCGTCACGCTGCGCACGGCGTTCACATCAAAACGCAGCAATTTGAGAACGCCTTGTGTGCATGCAGCCAATAACTTTACAAATGGCGCTGCTATTGTTGCAATAGCACTCATAGGTCGAGAAATGAGCCGAGCGACTGCTTCTGGGTGCAGCTGACCAATGCGCTTGGGTACCAATTCGCCAAATATCAAAGTAATGAAAGTAATGACAACGACGACGATAGTGGTAGCAGCGATACCTGCGATTTTTGGCGTCGTGCCAAAGCTCTGCAAAAACAGAGACACACCTTCAGAGAAAGCCGCTTCACCCACAATGCCGTTGAGCATGCCGATAGAGGTGATGCCCACTTGCACGGTTGATAAAAAATGTGTAGGTTGATCCATCAGCGCCAGCGCTTTTTGTGCGCCTTTGTCTCCAGCCTCCACCATCGCTGCCAAACGTGCCTTTTTGCTAGCGGTCAGCGCCATTTCTGACATCGCAAAAACAGCGTTGAGCAGCGTCAACACTAAAATCAGGATTAGGTCCATGTGGCTTTCAGAAATTCAAAATAGCAATTGTTCTCACTACGCACATAATAACCGCATGGCAAACTATTTGATTGGCGACTTGCAAGGCTGCGACAGCGCATTTGGGCAGTTGCTTGCCAAAATAGATTTTTCACCCAGCCGAGATGTTTTGTTCATTTTGGGTGATTTGGTGAACCGGGGGCCTGAGTCCTTAGCGGTTTTAGAGCGATTGATGCGTTATGGTGATGCCGCCCGCTGCTTGCTTGGCAACCACGACCTTAACTTATTAGCCATTGCCCACGGTGTGCGGCAGCCGCACCGCAAAGATACATTGACTGAGATTTTGCAATCCCCAAAGCTGCCAGATTTGATGCATTGGCTAAAGCATCAAAACATGGCGATGCTGCATAAAATTCAATATTCTACGCCAAATAATTTATATAGTAGTGAGATATTAATGGTTCATGCCGGTGTATTACCTGCCTGGAACGCTACTGATACGATAGCATATGCCAACGAAGTGGAGACCGTTTTACGCACCTCATCTCAAACGGAATTGGCCGAATTTTTACGCGGCATGTATGGCAACGAACCTGCCGTTTGGCGTGACGATTTAACCGGCACAGCACGCTACCGCGTCATCATCAACGCCCTCACCCGTTTGCGATTTTGCACGACAGATGGGCAGATGGAGTTTGCCAGCAAGGACAGCGCAGACGCTGCGCCCGCAGGTTATATGCCGTGGTTTGATGTGCCAAACCGTGCGACAAAAGACGTGACCGTCGCTTTTGGGCATTGGTCAACACTGGGGTGGTTAGACCGCCGCGATGCGATCGCACTAGATGGCGGTTGTGTGTGGGGCGGTTGCTTGAATGCGCTGCGGCTTGATGAATCAGGCGGCGCGCATCATGAATTGATTCACGTCGATTGCGAGCAATCGCAAAAGCCGACGCTTTAAATTGGCAATA
>JANPLX010000076.1:0-12289 GCA_031422495.1 Polaromonas sp.
AGCAAAGCCCGCAAAAAGAAACGGTTGGAGTTGTAAATACTGCCCGCAGGCATGTTTTCTGGTGCAATGTCTCCCGGCATGACTAACTCGTCGCCCGTAGAGAACAAAGCCACTTTGGGCTGCCGCACCACAGACAATTGCACCAAACCGATGCTGGCCGCTAGCCCAAGGGAGGCAGGCGTTAAACGCTCCCCCTTTTGCAGCACCACGGCCCCTCGTGCGACGTCTTCACCCGCTTTGCGAATCCACTGACCCACTTTTGGAACTGCATTAACGCGCACTTCACCCAACAAATCAGCATTTTTTGGCTGCACAAATACACAGTCCTCTTGCATCACTATCGTGTCCGCGCCAGCTGGAATCGGCGCACCCGTAAAAATCCGCGCCACTGTGCCAGCTTGCAATGCCGAGCCGGCGCTGCCAGCAGGAATGCGCTGGCTGATCGGCAACAACTCGCTAGCCACCAAGTCCGCACAGCGAACCGCATAGCCATCCATCGCGCTGTTGTCTTGCGGTGGCACGTGCAGACTAGAAGTGACAGCTTGCGCGAGTACGCGACCGTCTGCATCGAACGTAGAAACCAGCTCAGTTTGCTGCAATCCATGCACTTGATCTAGTAGCTCAGCCAGCGCATCGTCAAGTGATTTAAGAGGAGCGCGAGCTTGTATCATGGTAGATATTGATGCTATATTCGTTGAATAGATTGTTATTAAATGCTATGTTTTTAATAGCTACTTAGGCAATAAATACGCCGGCTAGAGTCATATTTATCACTTTTTTTAGCATTTAAACCACTTTTAGGCACATTTTTCGACAATAAACGCCTTCAACATCGCCACATCCGCTGGCATGTTGACCACGCGCTTGGGCAAGGCTTCAATGCCTTCAAACTTCGCCGGGCGATCAGGCTCCACACCCAAGGCTAAGACTATCGTTTCTGCAAACTTGATAGGCAGCGCGGTTTCTAAGACGATCATCGCTGTGCCAGCTTTGACCTTGCCAGCTTTGATAACATCACAAGCTACTTTCAGGCCGTCTGCCGTGTGGGTGTCAACCATCACCGCGTGGTCTTTGTAGGTGCTGCGAATGGTGTTCAAGCGGTCGTTGTGGGTACTTTTGCCGCTCAAAAAACCGTGTGTGGTCGCAGCTTCTTTGAAAGCTGGGTCTTGGCTCAAGTCGAATTGGCCTGATTTCGCCAACTGCGTTGTGAACAAATCTTTGGTTTTAGCTGCATCGCGCCCTAGCAAATCGAACACAAAGCGCTCAAAGTTGGACGCTTTGGAAATATCCATAGACGGGCTGGAGGTTTCATGCGTATCCGCGCTGCCCCGCACACGGTAAACGCCGGTTCGGAAAAACTCGTCCAACACGTCGTTTTCATTGGTGGCAACGACCAACTTCCAAATAGGCAAACCCATCATCCGCGCGACGTGCCCGGCGCAGACGTTGCCAAAATTGCCGCTAGGCACGGTGAAGTTGACTTTTTCAGTGTTCGAACCCGTGGCTTGAAAATACCCCGCAAAATAATAGACGACTTGAGCCAATAAACGCGCCCAGTTGATGCTGTTGACTGTACCGATTTTGTATTTTTTCTTAAAATTAAGGTCGTTCGATACCGCTTTGACCATGTCTTGGCAGTCGTCAAACACGCCTTCAATGGCGATGTTGTGGATGTTCTCGTCCATCAAGCTGAACATCTGTGCCTGCTGAAAGGCGCTCATGCGCCCTTGCGGGCTGGTCATGAAGACGCGAACACCCTTTTTGCCACGCATGGCATATTCCGCTGCACTGCCCGTATCGCCACTGGTCGCGCCAAAGATATTCAGCGTTTCGCCGCGTCGCGCTAATTCGTACTCAAACAAATTGCCCAGCAACTGCATCGCCATATCCTTGAAAGCCAGCGTCGGGCCATTGGACAGGGCTTCAAGGTACAGCTTGTCGTCCAGCTCTTTGAGGGGGACGATTTCCTTAGTGCCAAACACCTCTTTGGTGTAGGTTTTACGGCAAATAGCTTGCAAATCAGCGGCGGGAATATCGTCAATATAGAGCGACAAAATTGCAAACGCCAAATCAGCGTAACCGTGTTTGTCGTAGATATCACGCAGTTTGCCCAAGGCAATGTCGTTGATCTGCGGGTATTGCTCAGGCAGATACAAACCGCCATCGGGTGCTAAACCTTCTAGCAGGATTTCGCAAAATTTGCGCGGTGTGGTGTCGCCACGGGTCGAGAGGTAGTTCATTACGCCAACTCTTCCTTACGAATACGGGTAATCGGAGCAAGAACGCTGCTCAAAGCCTGCATTTGTGCCAAAGCTGCGTTCATTTTTGACTCGACACAATCGTGGGTCAAAATAATCACATCGGTCTGGTTTGAACCTTCACCGCCAACTTCATCCGCTTCCCGCTGTAGCACAGCGTCGATACTAATGTCGGCAGTTGCCAAGATGCCTGTGACCTTGGCCAGCACGCCCGCCTCATCTGCCACGCGCAGGCGCAGGTAGTAGCTGGTGACGATGTCGCTCATCGGCAAGACTTGCAAATCACTCATCGCGTCTGGCTGGAAAGCCAAATGCGGCACACGGTGGGCAGGGTCGGCGGTGTGTAGGCGGGTGATGTCTACCAAATCGGCAATCACGGCGCTGGCGGTGGGCTCTGAGCCTGCGCCTTTGCCGTAATACAGGGTCGTGCCAACCGCGTCGCCATGTGCCATGACGGCGTTCATCGCGCCTTCAACATTGGCGATCAAGCGTTTGTTGGGTACAAGACTTGGGTGAACGCGAAGTTCGATGCCTTCTTTGCCGTTGACGGTCACACGCTTGGTGATGCCCAAAAGCTTAATGCGGTAGCCCAATTGCTCGGCGTATTTGATGTCTTGCGCGGCTAGTTTGGAGATGCCTTCAACGTAGGCTTTGTCGAATTGCACAGGGATACCGAAAGCAATCGCCGACATCAGAGTGACTTTGTGCGCGGCGTCTACGCCCTCAATGTCAAACGTCGGATCGGCTTCGGCGTAACCCAGCGCTTGCGCGTCTTTCAAAGCGGCGGCGAAGTCTAAGCCTTTGTCACGCATCTCGCTCAAAATGAAATTTGTCGTGCCGTTGATGATGCCGGCGATCCACTGGATGCGGTTGGCGGTCAGGCCTTCGCGCAGGGACTTGATGATGGGGATACCACCTGCGACTGCCGCTTCAAACGCGACCATCACGCCTTTGGCATGAGCAGCTGCAAAAATTTCGGTTCCATGCACAGCCAGCAAAGCTTTATTGGCAGTGACGACGTGTTTGCCAGCGGCGATGGCTTCCATCACCAATTGCTTGGCGATACCGTAGCCGCCAATCAGCTCGATAACGATGTCAATATCTGGGTTGGCGATGATGGCGCGGGCGTCGTTGACGACTCTAACGTTTGCGCCAACAACGGCTTGAGCACGGGCGGTATCCATATCTGCCACCATCGTGATCTCAATCCCACGACCAGCACGGCGCTGGATCTCGTTTTGGTTGCGATTGAGAACGTTAAACACGCCGCTGCCGACGGTGCCGATGCCTAAGAGGCCAACTTGGATAGGTTTCATAAAAGGGTCAAAAAACTAAAAAAAGTATCAAAAAATATCAAAAAACAATCGAAATATAAGTAATTATCGTTCTAGCCGGCGTATTAATTGCCTGTTCCGCTACGTTTTCTATAGCTTTCTAAAAACTTGGCAATACGGTCAATCGCCTCGCGCAGATCGTCTTCATGCGGTAAGAAGACGATGCGAAAGTGGTCTGGCGACGGCCAGTTAAAGCCTGTGCCTTGCACCAACATAACGCGAGTCGCTTTGAGCAATTCTAAGAAAAACTGGCGGTCATCTTTGATCGGGTAAACCTTGGGGTCTAGCTTGGGGAACATATACAGCGCCGCCATTGGTTTGACGCAGCTCACACCTGGAATCGCGGTGATTAACTCATAAGCCAAATCACGCTGGCGGCGCAGGCGGCCGCCCTCGCCCACCAGCTCGTTGATACTTTGGTAGCCGCCCAGCGCGGTTTGAATCGCCCACTGACCAGGCACGTTCGAGCACAGCTTCATGTTGCTGAGCATGTTCAGCCCTTCGATGTAGTCTTTGGCAAAACTCTTGTCGCCCGACACCACCATCCAGCCTGCGCGGTAGCCGCAAGAGCGGTAGCTTTTGCTTAAAGAGTTGAAAGTTAACGTCAACACATCGGTCGACAAACTTGCCAGCGCCGTGTGCTTGATGCCGTCATACAGCACCTTGTCATACACCTCGTCCGCCAAAATCACCAAGCCATGCTCACGTGCAATCAGGACGATTTGCTTCAACAAGTCGTCCGAATACATGACACCCGTCGGGTTGTTCGGGTTGATGACGACGATGCCTTTGGTGCGAGGTGTGATCTTGGCGCGAATATCGTCCAAATTCGGCATCCAGCCGTTTTCTTCGTCGCACAGATAGTGGACGGGTTTGCCACCGGACAAGCTAGTCGCAGCCGTCCACAGCGGGTAGTCTGGCATGGGCAAGAGCAACTCGTCGCCATTGTCAAGGAGCGCATTGGTTGCCATGGTGATGAGTTCGCTGGCGCCATTGCCCAAGTAAACATCGTCCAAAGTCACGCCGGCGATGCCTTGCTTTTGCGTTTCGTGCATGACCGCTTTACGAGCACCAAAAATGCCTTTGCTGTCAGAGTAGCCGGCTGAATTAGGGAGGTTACGAATCATGTCTTGCTGAATTTCCTCAGGCGCGTCAAAGCCAAACACGGCCAGGTTGCCGAGGTTGAGTTTGATGATTTTCTGGCCTTCGTCCTCCATTTGACGGGCGGCGTCCATGATAGGACCGCGTATGTCATAGAGCACATTGGCCAATTTGGCCGATTTTTGAATCGTTTTCACAATCTCTCCAGCTAACAAATGTTGATGTTTTTCAAGGGTTAACCTTTAATTTGACCACAGATATTGCCCAAAATAGTGCAGTGCAACAAACTAGCCGCTTAAAATGTTGTTATGAAACTAGAAGCCGACAATTTTGATGTTCAAACCATACAGGGCTACGGGCCCGGCTGGGTGGGTGTACGGGGCGAAAAAATCAGCCACAGCGTGATTTTGAGCTCTCAAGGCCAGCGTGTGGACTGGCAATGCTCTCAATTTGAAGATTTGACCGCTGATCATTTTGCAAAACTAGCTGAATTTGACGCTGAATTGGTCATTTACGGTTCAGGAAAGCGCATCAGATTCCCACAACCAGCATGGTTACAGCCTTTGATGGCAAAACACATGGGCTTAGAGACGATGGACACGGGCGCTGCTTGCCGCACGTACAACATTTTGGCCGGCGAAGGCCGACGCGTTGTTGTCGCCTTGATCCTAGAGGTCTGACTTAAGTCGTAAGGCAGCAGTTAAATTAGCTAGTTTCTAGAGTAAAATAGAGGGTTGCTACTTCAGCACGAAAACATTGCGGGATTTAATACTTATATGGCGATCGTTGTTAATAAACTCCTTCCTGAATTTGAATCGATTGCTACCAGTGGCGTCAAAGTAACCAACCACTCCCACCTCGGTACCACGATGGTTTTGTTCTTTTACCCAAAAGACAACACACCGGGTTGCACGACTGAGGCAATGCAATTTCGCGACAAAAACAAAGACTTCGTCAAAGCTGGCGCTGTCGTTTTTGGTGTATCACGCGACAACATGACCTCACACAATGACTTCAAGCTTAAGCTTGAGCTGCCGTTTGAGCTGATTGCTGACACTGAAGAGAAAATGTGCCACATGTTTGGTGTGGTTAAAAACAAGATCATGTACGGCAAAAAGGTTAAAGGCATTGAGCGCAGCACCTTTTTGATTGGCCCAGACGGTATTTTGGTTGAAGAATGGCGCGGCTTGAAAGTGCCTGGTCATGTGGAAGACGTGCTCAAAGCAGTCAAAGCACTGAATAAAACCAAAATTATCAAAGAAAAAGAAAAACTAGCTGCTTAAAATTTGTCGTTTGCGTTGTGTTTTAAATTTATATTTAAAAATTTTGTAACACGTTAATAATTCATCTGGGTTGTGCATAATGAACCCATGCATTTGAATTTTAACTTGTGCTCATCCATCAAAGCCGCCTTGGCAACTAGGCGGCTTTTTTGCTTTTTTAACTGAATGTTTTTACAGGATTGCTAAAACGCTATGCCATTACCACCAGCACCGACCAAACGCGCATCCCTATTAGCCTCCAGCAAGTTTTCGACAACGGCCAGTGCAGAGAAACATGAAAAAGCAACAGCAAAAGATCATCATGTCGATGATTTTAGAGGAAAATCTGGCTCTAGCCGGCGTGATATAAGCCTAGACAGCTATCAAAAAAGCAGCAATAAAAACTCAGTTGTAGCCACAACAGATTCTTTGCCAAGTTATCAAAAAGTGGCATCAACCACGCCTGTGCAGGTGGCTACAGCAGCCACGAAAGCCAAACGAACCAAGCCAAATGGGCCTGCAAAACTCTTTGTTTTAGACACCAACGTGCTGATGCACGACCCGATGTGCCTGTTTCGCTTTGAAGAGCACGACATTTACCTGCCCATGATCGTGCTGGAAGAGCTGGATGGTCACAAAAAAGGGATGACCGAGGTCAACCGCAACGCACGCCAAACCAGCCGTTCACTAGATGCCCTAGCGGGTGCCAAAGACGCGGATATGGCGCTTGGTCTGCGCTTGGACAGTACAGGCCACCGTGAGGCCAAGGGCAGACTGTTCTTTCAAACACAAATTTTAGACTACAGCTTACCCGCCAGTCTGCCACAGGGCAAGGCGGATAACCAGATTTTGGGCGTTGTCGCTGCTCTTCGCAAAGTCAATGCGGGTAAAGACGTGGTTTTGGTCTCAAAAGATATCAATATGCGGGTCAAGGCACGCGCGTTGGGACTGTCAACAGACGACTACCAAAACGACAAAACGCTAGAAGATGGCGACCTGCTCTACTCTGGCGCTTTGGCATTACCGGCTGATTTTTGGACCAAACAAGCCAAAAACATCGAAAGCTGGCAAGAAGGCCACGCCACGTTTTATCGTCTGTCAGGCCCACTAGTGCAGGAAATGCTGGTGAACCAATTTGTTTATTTCGAGGCGGCAGGAGAGCCGAGTTTGTACGCCCGCGTGGTCGAAGTACGTAACCAAACCGTGGTTTTGAAGACGCTGAAAGACTACAAGCATCTGAAAAACGTCGTTTGGGGCGTAGCAGCCCGCAACCGCGAGCAAAACTTCGCGATGAACCTGCTGATGGACCCGGAAGTCGATTTCGTCACCCTCGCCGGCACGGCTGGCACAGGCAAAACCTTGATGGCACTGGCTTGTGGCCTCACGCAAGTGCTGGACGACCGCCGCTACACCGAGATCATCATGACCCGCGCAACGGTCAGCGTGGGTGAAGACATCGGCTTTTTACCCGGCACCGAAGAAGAAAAAATGGGCCCGTGGATGGGTGCGATGGACGACAACCTAGAAGTTCTCGCCAAAACTGAAACCACGGCGGGAGAGTGGGGCCGTGCCGCGACGAACGAGTTGATTCGCAGCCGCATCAAAGTCAAAAGCATGAACTTCATGCGCGGACGCACGTTTTTGAACAAATACGTCATCATCGACGAAGCCCAAAACTTGACCCCCAAGCAGATGAAAACCCTGATCACCCGCGCTGGTCCGGGGACAAAAATCGTCTGCATGGGTAACTTGGCGCAAATCGACACCCCGTACTTAACCGAAGGCTCATCCGGCATGACCTTCGCTGTAGACAAGTTCAAAGGTTGGCCGCATGGCGGGCATATCACGTTGGCACGCGGAGAGCGGTCGCGATTAGCGGATTTTGCGAGTGAAGTCCTGTAAAAAATTGCCTGAATTACTATGACTTTAATAGCAATTTAGGCAATAAATACGCCGGTTAGAGTGGTTTATATATAATTTTAGTACCAGAGCGACCACTCAGTAGCGGCTTACTTTTGCTCTAGAATCCAGCGCGTCAGCGTCAAGGCTTCGTCTTGCGTCACTTGGGCTTGCGGCGGCATCGGGACATTGCCCCAGACGCCGACTGCGCCCTCTACGACTTTCTTAGCCAGCTTGACATCTGCAGCTTTGTCGTCGGCATATTTCGCAGCGATGGCTTTGAACGAGGGACCAAGATGATTGCGTTCAACGCGGTGGCACGCAAAGCAGTTTTTGGTCTTATAGAATTCATCAGGGTCGGCGAAGGCGGCCTGGCTGGGTAGCAGCAGACTGATGGCGACAATGGGTAAAAAAAATTTCATCATTGGTGTGGCTCAAAAAAAATGTGGGAGCCCAGACGACTGAAGGACTCCCACATGATTAGCTATAGTAACGGTGACCCGTCGCCCTTTGGATAGGTGTCAGTTCGGTGTCAGGCGAGATATAGCACCCTCGTCGGTTGCGACATACAGGTTACCATCGGGTCCCTGCACCAAGGAGCGAAAGCGTGCAGCGGGCATCGGCAAATTAACAGTCGTGCGTGTTGCAGAAGTGCCATTTGCCGCGATGTCGAGCACGTCAAGTCGATTACCCACAGGCGTGCCGTGGATGCCGATGCCGGCAAAGCCGATGATCATCTTGCCGTTCCAGCCTTTCCATTGCGCACCAGTGAGGAAGGTGCCAGAGAACAGCCCTTGCGACAGTCCATCGTTGTCCCAAGCGGGCTTCATCGCGTTAGGGTAGGTTTTGAGATCGGTCATCGGCATGAACTCTCCGCGTTCCTTCGGAGGTACCGCCCCCATTTGGTTGGGGCTGTAGCCACAGTAGTTGTCAGGACAGGCACCACGCCCACCAACATTGGGGCGTGGATCCCAGCCTGCATTGCCACCTGGTACGAGCGCAGTCACTTCATCAGTGTGCCATGGGCCGTTTTCAGCGGTGAAAGGTTGGTTGGTTCCGGGGCGGAACGTGATACCTTGTGGGTTGCGATGCCCATAGGTGTAGATGCGCGCATCAAAGCCCGCTGGCGCACCATTGCCCGGCGCGGCCTTGCCATCACGGTCAATGCGCAGCACCTTGCCACCGATGAGCGTTGGACTTTGGGGCACAGCACCATTGTGCGTATCGCCCGTAGTCACGTAAAGGAAGCCGTCAGATGGACCAAAGCGAACCCGCCCGCCGTTATGCGCACCGGGGCCACCAAACGGGTGATCGCTGGCGCGTGGTTTGTATTGAATGTCGGTGACGATATCGGTGCGGTCAGACACGCCGCTTGCAGCGTCGTTGACCTTCAGTCGCATCACACGATTGCTTCCGGGTGCGGTCAGGCTAGATGCCGAATAAACGTAGATCTGCCGGTTGCTTGCAAAGTTGGGGTCCACCGCAACGCCGCTCATGCCCGCTTGCCCTTCGCAGAACAAATCGTTGGCGGTTGAGGCGTAGCCTTTGGAATCTTTCATACCCAACAACTTGGTCACCGTACCATTAGCCATTCGTACCGACAGGCCGTTACACTTTTCGGTGAAGAACATCGTGCCATCGGGCAGAAATGCCATATCCCACGGACTATCGAGCTTGGACACAACGACCGAGTGCGCAAGCACGGGCGCGGTTTGCGCCACAGCAGTCGAGATAACAGACATCGCGGCGCCAGCAATCAATGCACAGCGAACCACACTACTCATTTGGCGAATCATAGGGTTGTCTCCTTTGGGTTTGGGTTGCTCGCCTCAGAATGAAGAGAACATTAACTATATTACGCCTGTGATTCGTGCCAGTCAACGTCAAGTAAACGATTAAGTGTCGCGCACGAGACGCCGGACGAAGAGTGCCCTGATGATTGCGTGCGGCTCAGGAAATATTTAATTTTTCGAACCAATACTTTATTCTGACTTTTTCTTAATGAGAGGTCAGCTGTGTGCTGTCATACATAAATCAACGTTTCAAAGGTTTACTAAATTATGCAGATTTAAACCAATGAAATCTTTTTTGGCTATATTTTTTATAGCAAAAAATGCATTAAATACGCCGGCTATCGTCAAATTTATCTCTAAAATAGAGTTTCAAGTCTGATTCTAATAATCCCCGCCCCCACTTGCCAAACTCTCAAACTTCGTGATCGGCTTCAAAAAGGCGAGTTTCACCGTTCCAGTTGGGCCGTTACGTTGTTTGGCGATGATGACTTCGGCGACGCCTGGCTCTTTGGAGAGTTCTTTGGTGTAGTAGTCGTCGCGGTAGATGAACATGATGATGTCGGCATCTTGCTCGATGGCGCCGGATTCGCGCAAATCGCTCATCATGGGGCGTTTGTCGGTGCGGGTCTCTACACTTCGGTTGAGCTGCGAGAGCGCGATCACGGGGCATTGCAGCTCTTTGGCGAGCATTTTCAAGCCTCGGGAGATTTCGCCCAACTCGGTGGCGCGGTTTTCGCCGTTGCCGCCACCGCCTGAGCCGCTCATGAGTTGCAAGTAATCGACCACGATCAAGCCCAATTTGCCGCATTTACGGGCCAAACGGCGAGCATTGGCGCGTAGTTCGCTGGAGTTCAAACCAGCACTTTCGTCGATGTGCAGGGACACGGTACGCAGTTTTTCAATCGCTTCGGTCAAACGTGGCCATTCTTCGTCGCTCAATTTACCGGTGCGCAAATGGGTTTGGTCGATACGGCCAATCGAGCCGACCACGCGAACGGCCAATTGCGCCGCGCCCATCTCCATCGAGAACACTGCGACGGGCAGGCCTTCGTGCAAGGCGACGTGCTCAGCGATATTGATGGCCAAAGCGGTTTTACCCATGGACGGACGCGCAGCCAAGACGACCAAATCGCCCGCTTGGAAACCCGAAGTCATGCGATCCAGGTCGTAAAAACCTGTGGGCACGCCGGTGATGTCGTTCGGGTTGTCGGCCATCTCTTGCACGCGGTCCAGCAAATCGACCACCAAGGTGTCCATGCTTTGGAAGCCCTGCTTCATGCGCGAGCCTTCTTCACCGATATTGAAGATTTTTTGCTCGGCTTCGTCAACAATAGTCGCCACAGGGCGGCCTTGGGTGTTAAAGGCGTTGGTAGCTATTTCGTCGCTGACGCTGACGAGTTTGCGCAAAATGGCACGCTCGCGCACGATTTCGGCATAACGACGGATATTGCTGGCGCTAGGCACGTATTGCGCCAAGGAATTGAGGTAGCTCAAGCCACCGACTTCTTCTGATTTACCCAAGTTTTGCAGCTGCTCGTAAACGGTGATGACGTCTGCGGGCTTGGAAGCGTTGATCAAGCCCGTCATCGCGCTGTAGATCAACCGGTGCTCGTAGCGGTAAAAGTCGCTGTCGTTGAGCAAGTCCCCTACCCTGTCCCACGCGGCGTTGTCGAGCAGCAAGCCGCCTAAGACGCTGGATTCGGCTTCGATAGAGTGCGGCGGTATGCGCAACTGGGCGATTTGCCGGTCTGGGATGAAGTCTTGCGGTATTCGGTGGTTGGAATCTCTGCCACCGAAGTCTCCGTCCACCACGGCGCTTTGCAGGTCATGGTTGATATCGGCAAGTGAGGCTTCTGTAGGCGAGATAGGTGAGGCAGCTGTCATGAATATCCTTGAATCTAGCCCTAAATGTTAATACGAACGACTGTAAAAGTCACATGAAAAGCTGTGGATAAGTCCTGTTTATCTGTTGGGCAACTTCTGTATAAGCAACTAAATTGTGTGCAAAACTTTCCAAACTAAAAGCGCAATAAAAAAGCCAATAAAAAAGCCAATAAAAAAGGCTACCGAGTTTGCACTCGGCAGCCTTTTTTTGGGTGGGAAACGCTAATTAAGCAGATTCGCCGTACACAGTCACGGTGATTTCAGCCACCACATCAGTGTGCAAAGACACGGTCACGGTGCTGTCGCCAACAACCTTGATCTGGCCGTTTGGCATACGAACTTGTGACTTCAAGACTTTGTAGCCTTGTTTGCCCAATTCTTCAGCGATATCTGCATTGGTCACAGAGCCGAACAAACGACCGTCAACACCGGCTTTTTGCGTCACTTTGATGACGGTACCGCCGAGTTTTGTACCTTGCGCTTGGGCTTCTGCCAATTTAGCAGCAGCTTGCTTTTCTAATTCAGCGCGTTTGATTTCAAACTCTTTTTTCGCTGACTCAGTGGCGCGACGAGCGCGGCCAGATGGGATCAAAAAGTTACGTGCGTAGCCGTCTTTAACTTTGACGATATCGCCCAAATTGCCGACGTTAACAACTTTGTCTAATAGAATAATTTGCATGGTGACTACTCCTTAGATGCGGTGCTGGTCGCTGTACGGGACCAAAGCCAAGAAACGCGCACGTTTGATAGCGGTGTTG
>JANPLX010000077.1:0-1626 GCA_031422495.1 Polaromonas sp.
AACCACATTCCACACCACGGCTTTGCGCTTTATATCGGCATATTGTTTGTAGCTGGGGTTGTCTGGTAGTTTTAACTCTTGTGCTGCAAAAGTACGAATTTTTTTTGTTAACTCGAGTTTGGATTTGAGTTTGTCAGGGGTATGGGCATCTGCCAGCCAATCATCGACCGGACGCGCAGCTTTCATCAAGGATACATGGCCTTCAACAGATTGCCAGTAATAGCTCAAATCGGCACAACTGCTAAGACACATTAGCGGTGGAATAACCAACAATTTAACAACTAGTCGCAAAGCTTCACCTCGACCAAGCAATCATAAAAAACCGGCCCCTGTCCCAAATCGGTAAGTTTTTGGCTGGTCACTTCATTGACATTCGTACCATTCAAGCCCAACTTACGCCACCAAATACCCATACCATTAACCACTCCAAGGCGGGCTCGTTTGGATATGACCGCTTTGCACTGGTAACTGCCGCGTTGGTTGAATATCTTGACCATGTCGCCAGAAGCAATGCCACGATGCTGTGCATCCTCGGCATGGATTTCCAACACAGGCTCGGCCTCAATATCACGCAAGCTGGTGACATTAACGAAAGTGGAATTGAGAAAATTGCGCGCTGGCGGCGAGATCATAGCCAATGGAAAGGCAGCAGATGAACCAAGCAATTCGTAATTTTCTAAGTGATCAGGCAAACCATCCAAACCCTGTTTCGCTAAACTTTCACTGAAAAATTCGCACTTGCCCGTTGCAGTGGGGAAGTTACCCTTGGCGAAGGGCGCGTCAGCTATGGGTAGCGTAGAAAATCCTTTATCCAGCAAAGTATCAAAACTTACCTTGTCACCAAACGCTTGCTTGCATAGCGTTTCATCATCATCCTCAAAACAGGTATCTGTAAAACCCATGTGTGCAGCAAGTTCGCGGAAGATTTGGGTGTTGGTTTTAGACTCGCCTACAGGTGCAATAGCTGGTCGATTCAACATCACATCGGTATGACCGTAGGTGGTATGGATGTCCCAATGCTCTAGCTGCGTTGTCGCTGGCAAGATGTAGTCAGCGTAATCCGCTGTGTCCGTTTGGAAGTGCTCTAGCACGACTGTGAACAAGTCTTCACGCGCAAAGCCATTGACGACTTGGCTGGAATCTGGTGCAACGGCAACGGGGTTGCTGTTATAGACGATAAGTGCTTCGATTTTGGGTCCGAACTCAGCAGAGCTTGATTTTTGCAGATCGTCACCGATGGTCACCATGTTGATGGTGCGTGTAGTTTTATTATCTAAATCTGGTCGTTGTAAAGCAGCCTTATCTACAGGAAACATACCCGAGCTGGATAACAATAAGCCACCAGCGTGATGTTTCCAAGCGCCAATCAGCGCTGGCAAACACGCCACGGCACGCACCGCGTTGCCGCCACCACGCACGCGCTGCATGCCGTAGTTCAGACGAATAGCAGCAGGTGTTTGGTTGACGAAGCACTGACCATAGTCAAACGCCAAAGACTTGATTTGCGCTACGGAAACACCACAAATTTTAGCTGCACGCTCTGGATTCCATAGCAAGGCACGCTCTTTTAATGCTGGCCAACCTATTGTATGCTTGTCAATATAGTCATGGTCTAACCAATCATTG
>JANPLX010000078.1:0-8373 GCA_031422495.1 Polaromonas sp.
TGTCTTGCAAAATTTGCGAGACAGCCTTCGCGTGTGACCAAGCGTTTTCGCCGGTTTCTAACGTTGCATTGGCAAGAAAAGGTTGCGCGAAATTTTTTGCGCGCTCAAGCGTCATTGCTGCATTAACTTCAGACCTAACTAAGGGAATAGTTACTGAATTTACTTCTTCAATCATTTTTACCACTGGTTATGGCTTCCCCAGTAAAAAATCAACGACTACTTCAACTTGGTCAAGCGCTATGAAGGTGGGCGCATGCCCAACTCCTGCAAATTCAACCAACTGCGCTTTCGGGCCGCGTTCGGTCATGGCAAGCGCAGTAGCTACAGACAGCAAATCTGACTGAGCTCCACGCGTGAGCAGAGTTAGCGCTTTGATGTTGTCATAAAGTGTCCACAACATGGCTTCACCTAGCTTGGTTGATTCTTCAGTCGCAGAATTGAACGGAACAGCCAATGCTGGGTCGTAGTGCAAGGTAAAACCTGTACTTGTACTTGTACTTGAAGGCGTAACCATCGCTTGTGACAGCGCCAACCATTGAGCTGGTGTATGGGGTCCAAAACTGCTGGAGATAGCCCACATGGCATCTGCGGCTTGCTGCACGCTATCGAATTGTCCCGTTTTACCGATGTATTGCCCAATGCGTTGAATGGCTGTCCATTCAAGCGCTGGGCCGACGTCATTTAAAACGAGTTTTCTGACTTTTACGGGCAATGGTAAATCTGGTTGTCCACAAATCACCATACCGATTAAGCCGCCCATGCTGGTGCCTACCCAATCCAATGTTTTGGGTTGCAGCTGATTGATCAATGTAACCATATCTGACGTATATTGCGGAATGTGGTAGCCCATGGGGTCTTTGAGCCAATCGCTTTTACCACGACCAACAACATCAGGGCAAACGACGCGCACCCTGCCTGGTGCTGCGTCACACAGTGCTTGCGCTAGGACATCAAAATCTCTTCCTTGGCGCGACAAACCGTGTGCACAAATGATGACGTAATCGCAGGCTGCATCGCCCCACTGCCAATAAGCCATGCGATGCTGACCTTGCGCGTCTGGGCAATCGACAAAATTTAATGTTGGTTGGTTCATACTTTTAAACTCTCAGACTCTTCTGCGTTCATGCCTTCAACGCTGCCTCGCGTCCACGCGCGACATTCACAGGCATAAGCAGCAACAAACCTGCAATAAACAACGCCGACGTTGACATGATGGCGATACGTTGATTGCCACCAGTCATCCAAGTAATGGCTCCATAGCTCAATGGCCCAATGATGCTTGCCAAGCGCGTGGCAAACGTCCACAGTCCAAAAAATTCACCGACTTGCTTGGGTGGTGCAAACATGGCCGCCATAGCGCGTCCAGCGGATTGACTACTACCCATGCAAAACCCAGCAATACCAGCGGCATACCAAAAACCGCCTTTGGTCGTGGTGATGGCAGCAATGATACAAGTTGCTATCCACCCCACCAAAGTAACACCCAAGGCGACTTTATGACCTACTTTGTCTTGAAAATAGCCAAATCCAAACGCACCCACAGCTGCGGCAACATTCAAAACAAAAATGAGCACCATGGTTTCTTGCGGCAAGAAGCCTATGACTTGTTCCGCATAAATCGCTGCTAACGTAATTGCGACGGCTACACCGCCTTGATAACAAACTCCACAGGCTAAAAACCACATGAAGTCTTTGTAGCGTTTGGCTTGGTTAAATGTGGTTTTCAATTGATCCAACGAGGCTTTGAAACCACTTTGGCGCATCGCATCTGGGTTAGGTACTGCACGCTCTTTCAACAACCAAAAAGTAACACTAGCTGCTGCACCGTAAATCACTGCCGTGATCAGCATGGTCACGGGTACAAATTTGTCTGCGGGAATGCCGTTGCTTTGCGCCCACAAGACGTAGCCTAGGCTAATACCCAACGCCAGCATACCGCCGAAGTAGCCAAAGCTCCAGCCCCAGCCGCTGACTTTGCCAAACGCTTCTGGACGCGCCAGCTCTGGCAAAAACGAACCGGTTAATGACTCGCCATAAGAATAAAAAGTATTCGACAAAATGATCAACACAATTGCCAACGCAACACTGCCTGGCCCCGCGAATGCCAAGGCGGCTGTGGCGACGACGCAAGCCATCGTGGTGAGCATCAACAAGCGTTTTTTGGCCGCACGCATATCAGCGTAGGCACCAATGCTAGGCATGGTGAGCATGACAATGGCATAGGACACGCTGAGTGCTGCCGTCCATGCAAACGTGGCCCACTCGGCTTTTCCAGCGATTCCACCCACAAAATAAGCGGCGAAAACAGCGGTGATAACGACGGTGGTGTAGCCAGAATTGGCAAAGTCGTACATCGCCCAACCAAAGACCTCTCGTTTTTTAACACCGGGGTTCAGCGAATCTTGAGAAAAAAGTGCCATAGGTCAGCTCTCATCAAAAAAATCGAAACCAAAAGTGGTTTCAATCTCATTGTCGCTTACCTTTAATCAAAAAATTCAACGCAACGATTGGTCTACACAAAATTAGTGTAAATGTCTTGGACGACGACCACCACCGTGCCCAGGACCGCCACCACTGCCACCACTTCCTCCGTAGCCGCGTGGCGGCTTACCAAGCTCTAGTGAATTTACCAAAGCATCAAATCGCTCGGTAAACAATTTATCGACTTCTGCGACAACGCCAGCAAGCTCAGAACCATCAAAATGACGCTCCATCAAATTCACAACGTCTTGCACCAACAAATCACGTTGCACTTGCATGATGGCGGCGGGCGTTGGACCGACAAACAGCATCAAAAAATCGTCTCTGGAGTCATCTTCAGCGGCAGGATCGTCTTCACGGTCTTCGTCATCAAATTCGGTATCGTAAAACGTAACCTCAATCGCTGCGCCGCTCTCGGCTAGCTCATTGAGGTTCATGCACATTTCATCCAGCGATTGACGGAAATCTTCGTCGCCCGGCACTGTCCAGCACATTTGTAACAGGTGTTCTGCCGCATCAAATTTAATTCCTGGCTCCTCCTCATACGAACTAGTCGCACCATCCGTAAGAGATTTCGCACCCGCATATTTCCACAACGGCTTTAACGCATCTTGAATTTGATCAAATCTAACGCTGGGTAGCAAGGCGACTTGGCCATGCACATGAATTTCAAAAGGGGCGTTATAGCGTGTCATAGTGGTAACAAATCAGCGAAATATGATCTAAGGATACCGCAAATTGACGGTAATTGGCTATTTGAGATGCGAACTCCCAAATGTAAAAAACATAAAATAAGTGGGGTCTCAAATTGCTATATTCTTAATAGCATCACAGACATATAATACGCCGGCTAGAACCATATTTAGCGTTAAAAATTGAATTTGATTGGTGCCTCGAGCCGGAATCGAACCGGCACGCCCGCTATGAACGAAAGCGGCGGATTTTAAGTCCGCTGTGTCTACCTATTCCACCATCGAGGCTGTCAAGTTTTGTATGTAAATACACAAAACTGGGCAATTTGGAGGCGCAGGCCGGAGTCGAACCGACCTACTCGGATTTGCAATCCGGTACATAACCGCTTTGTTACTGCGCCAAAACTCTACCAAACGAATCAATATTTTAGCAGTTGCTTGGTATTGACCGTTTTTACCGAATACGTTTTACCGTACAGATATTACTTACAAAAAAGGGAAGCCTGAGCTTCCCTTTTTGAAAAATTGGAGCGGGAAAAGAGTCTCGAACTCTCGACCTCAACCTTGGCAAGGTTGCGCTCTACCAACTGAGCTATTCCCGCATTTCGATAGACGAATTATAGTCTATTTTTTCGTGCTTTTCTATCTCCATGAATTAATGTCTACGAATTAATGTTTCACAGATTCTATAGGTGCAGACTGCGTTGCTGTCATGCCAGTCACAGCAGCTGCAGCTTCAACCAAAGGATCAACATCTGGCAGCGGTTGTGGCATACGCTCCAAAGCCAGCTCTAAGACTTTATCGATCCAACGAACAGGTACGATTTCCAAACCGTTTTTGACGTTTTCAGGAATGTCTTGCAAATCTTTGGCATTTTCTTCAGGAATCAACACGGTTTTGATACCACCACGTAAAGCTGCGAGTAGTTTTTCCTTTAATCCACCAATCGCAGTCACTTCGCCGCGAAGCGTAATCTCACCCGTCATCGCCACATCACCACGTACCGGAATACCTGTTAACGCAGAAACAAACGCGGTCGTCATCGCTGCACCCGCGCTCGGCCCATCTTTAGGCGTAGCGCCATCAGGCACGTGGATATGAATATCACGCTTCTCAAACATCTCTTCTTTGATGCCCAAGCGCTTGGCGCGGCTACGCACCACGGTACGCGCTGCTTCGACGGACTCTTTCATCACATCGCCCAGCGAACCCGTACGCGTGATGACCCCTTTACCAGGCATGATAGCGGCTTCAATGGTCAGCAAGTCGCCACCCACTTCTGTCCAAGCCAAGCCAACCACTTGGCCAATTTGATTTTGCTCTTCAGCTCGGCCGTAGCTAAATTTGCGTACGCCCAAATAATCATTCAAAGAGTCAGGTGTGACAACAACCGGTGCTTTGTATTTCTTAAGCAACAAGCCTTTGACGACTTTTCGGCAAATTTTCGACAACTCGCGCTCTAAAGACCGAACACCCGCTTCGCGCGTGTAGTAGCGCACGATGTCACGCACGGTCTCGTAAGGAATCTTCAATTCGCTGGCTTTCACACCGTTGTTTGACATCTGCTTGGGCAGCAAATAGGTAATGGCAATATTGGTTTTTTCGTCTTCGGTATAACCCGCCAGACGAATCACTTCCATACGATCCAGCAAAGCCGAAGGAATGTTCATGGAGTTTGAGGTCGCGACAAACATCACATCACTCAAATCAAAATCTACTTCAACGTAATGGTCCGCAAAGGTGTGGTTTTGCTCAGGATCTAAAACCTCTAATAACGCACTTGAAGGATCGCCACGGTATTCAGTCCCAAGTTTGTCGATTTCGTCTAGCAAGAACAACGGATTACGCGTACCCACTTTGCTCAAATTCGACAACACCTTGCCTGGCAAAGCGCCGATATAGGTACGGCGATGGCCACGAATTTCGGCCTCGTCACGCATGCCACCTAGAGCCATACGGACAAATTTACGCCCCGTAGCTTTGGCAATAGATTGACCCAACGATGTTTTACCCACGCCAGGTGGACCTACCAAACACAGAATGGGCGCTTTGACTTTATCAACACGCTGCTGCACCGCGAGATATTCCAAAATACGGTCTTTGACTTTGTCCAAGCCGTAATGGTCTTCATTCAGCACCTTCTCGGCTTCAGGCAAATCGTGTTTGATTTTGGTTTTCTTCGCCCATGGCAAACCAATCAGCACATCAATGTAGTTGCGCACCACAGTGGCTTCAGCAGACATCGGCGACATGAGCTTGAGTTTTTTGAGCTCTGCTTGCGCTTTCTTCAACGCCTCTTTGCTCATTTTGGCGAGTTTGATTTTTTTGTCTAACTCGTCAACATCAGCACCCTCTTCACCATCTCCCAATTCTTTTTGGATGGCTTTGACTTGCTCGTTCAAGTAAAAATCGCGTTGGTTCTTTTCCATTTGGCGCTTGACACGGCCACGGATTTTTTTGTCGACATTGAGAATATCAACTTCACGCTCGATTTGCTCGAACAAACTTTCTAAGCGTGCTTTGATGTCCGACAAATCTAGAATAATTTGCTTGTTTTCAAGTTTCAAAGGCAAGTGAGCAGCAATCGTGTCCGCCAAACGGCCTGGGTCGTCAATGCTAGAAATTGAACTCAATATTTCTGGTGGGATTTTCTTGTTGAGTTTGACGTATTGGTCAAACTGCTGCATCACCACGCGTCGCAAAGCTTCTATCTCAGGCGTTTTTTCACCTTTGGCTGTCAGCTTCACATCTTGCGTTTCAATCGGTGTGATGTTGGCTGTGAAATGAGATTCAACATCATCAACACGATTCACGGTGGCACGCTGTTGACCTTCAACCAACACCTTCACCGTGCCATCAGGCAGCTTAAGCATTTGCAGAATTGTTGAGACACAGCCGACATCAAACATGTCCGTCACTGACGGTTCGTCTTTGGCAGCCGTTTTTTGCGCGACCAACATGATGCGACGTACATCCGCCATCGCCAGTTCTAAAGCTTTGATACTTTTTGGGCGACCCACAAACAATGGAATAACCATGTGCGGAAACACCACCACGTCACGCAATGGCAACAGCGGTAAATCTAACGGGCTAGCAGGTAATGCAATAGGTGCGGACATCAGTATCCTTCAATAAAATCTATAGTTGCGTTTCTAAGCTTTTTTAGCAGCTTCACGGTAAACCAACAATGGCGGCTTGTTTTCAAGAATCGTTGATTCATCGATCACCACTTTTGCAACATTGCTTTGGTTCGGCAATTCATACATGGTGTCGATCAGCGCTAATTCCAAGATGGAGCGCAGACCACGAGCACCAGTTTTACGTTTCAAGGCTTTTTGGGCAATCGCTTTGAGTGCAGAAGGGCGAATTTCTAAATCCACGCCTTCCATGCCCAACAATTTGCTGTATTGCTTAACCAAAGCGTTTTTCGGCTCAGTTAAGATTTGCATCAAAGCGTCTTCGCTCAATTCAGCCAACGTGGCGATCACTGGCATACGACCGATCAGCTCGGGGATGATGCCGAACTTGATCAAATCTTCAGGTTCCACTTCGTTGAACACTTCGGTGATGCTACGTACTTCTTTGCTTTTCACAGTGGCGCTGAAACCAATACCTGATGCTTCAGTACGGTTTTCGATAACTTTTTCCAAACCTGCAAATGCACCGCCGCAAATGAACAAAATATTAGTGGTGTCGATCTGCAAAAAGTCTTGGTTTGGATGCTTGCGTCCGCCTTGCGGTGGAATACTCGCCATCGTACCTTCAATCAGTTTCAACAGCGCTTGTTGCACGCCCTCACCCGACACGTCGCGCGTGATCGATGGGTTGTCTGATTTGCGTGAAATTTTGTCAATTTCATCAATGTAAACAATGCCACGCTGCGCCCGTTCAACTTCATAGTTGCAACTTTGTAGCAGCTTGGAGACAATGTTTTCCACGTCTTCGCCAACATAACCAGCTTCTGTCAGGGTCGTCGCATCTGCCATCACAAACGGCACATCCAACATTCGCGCTAAAGTTTGCGCCAAAAACGTCTTGCCAGAACCTGTGGGGCCAATCAGCAAAATGTTGCTTTTTGCCAACTCAACATCGTCTTTTTTCGATTTTTCTTTGTGCTGCAGCCGCTTGTAATGGTTGTAGACCGCGACAGCCAGCGTGCGTTTAGCAACGTCTTGGCCGATCACGTAGTTGTCTAAATTGGCTTTGATTTCAGCCGGTGTCGGCAAATCACCGCGTGCTTTTCGCGCTTCTTCAGCGGCAATAACGGGTAATTCGTCACGAATAATCTCGTTACACAGCTCAATACATTCATCACAGACAAACACCGACGGGCCAGCAATCAGTTTTTTAACTTCGTGCTGGCTTTTTCCACAAAACGAACAAAACAGTGTTTTCTCGCCAGATGCGCCTTTTTTCTCGGCCATATAGAAGCACCTTTTTCAAATAATAAGCAATGATAACCAAAAAGGTACAGAATAGCTGGTAAATGGCCATTTATTGACCATTAATCAACCATTTAACCACCGCTATTACAAAAGCGGCAAACGCTCAGATCAACGCTCTGTTTTAAGGGCGCTTTGTAATCACCGCATCAATCAAGCCATACTCTTTAGCTTCATCTGCAGTCATGTAGTAATCACGCTCCATATCGGCTTCAATTTTTGCCAGCGTTTGTCCTGTGCGCTCTGCGTAGATTTTGTTCAATTGCATGCGTGTTTTTAAAATTTCACGCGCTGCGATTTCAATCTCAGTGGCTTGCCCTTGGCTGCCGCCTGATGGCTGGTGAATCATGACTTTAGAGTTTGGCAATGAGAAACGTTTGCCCTTCGCGCCGGCCATCAGCAAAAACGATCCCATGCTTGCAGCCATACCCGTGCACAGCGTAGACACTTCTGGTTTGATGAAGTTCATGGTGTCAAAAATAGCCATGCCTGCAGAAACCGAACCGCCTGGGGAATTGATGTAAAAAGAAATGTCTTTATCTGGGTTTTCGCTCTCTAGGAACAAGAGCTGTGCCACCACCAAGTTAGCCACATAGTCGTTCACCGGACCGACCAAGAAAATCACGCGCTCTTTGAGCAGACGCGAGTAAATGTCGTAAGAGCGCTCACCACGACCCGATTGCTCGATCACCATAGGCACCATGCCCAAACCTTGAATCTCTTGTGTGTGTCCCATAGAAGGAGATTGCATCTGTGT
>JANPLX010000079.1:0-13377 GCA_031422495.1 Polaromonas sp.
GAATATCAGTTGCAGCTTGGCGCGAATATCCGTTTTCCAGCTGGCGCGCAAGCTGTGATCTTGCAATTTAGGGAAGAGTGACTCCACGTTTTGCAACCAGCTTTGCCACAAATGCCGCACATCGGTGATCAAAGCCAAAGCCTGCGAAACGCGGTCTTCCAGCAACTCGCTAGAGGCAATATCGGCAGCATCGTCGTGCTTACTCAGCGGCAAATTGCCTTGTTTGAAAAAGGTTTCCAGTGCATCGCACAGCTTGATTTTATTTTGCAAGCTCAGTTCAATGTTGATACGCTCAATGCCGTCGGTATACTCGGCCATGCGCGGCAGTGGAATGACCACGTCTTCGTTGATTTTGAAAGCGTTGGTATGCTTTGAAATCGCCGCTGTGCGCTTTCGGTCTAACCAAAACTTTTTACGTGCTTCTGGGCTAATAGCGATAAAGCCTTCGCCATTGCGCGAATTGGCAATCCGAACTACTTCTGAGGTGGCACGCGCCACGTCGTCGGCATTGTCACCAGCGATATCGCCAAACAAGACCATTTTCGGGAGTCCGTTACTGGTTCCTGTATGCGCACGCTTTGATTTGGTCGCGTAGCCCACGGCTTTCAAATAGCGGTCGTCGAGATGCTCCAAACCTGCGAGTAACACACCAGTGCGTTTTTGCTCGGCAAACATAAAGTCTTTGATTTCCACGATGCTGGGAACGGCGTCTTTGGCATTGCCGAAAAACTCTAGGCAAACCGTGCGCGTATGCTGCGGCATTTTGTGCACCACCCAGCGGGCGCTGGTGATTAGACCGTCGCAGCCTTCTTTTTGGATGCCCGGTAAGCCGCTCAAAAACTTGTCGGTCACGTCTTTGCCTAGGCCTTCTTTGCGGAAAGACGGGCCGGCAATGTCCAATTGCTCAGTGCGAATCAGCTTTTTGCCGTCGGCCTCGAAATATTTCAACTCAAAGCTGGCCATGTCCGCATCATGGATTTTGCCCATGTTGTGGTTCAAGCGGGTCACTTCCAACCATTTGGCATCGGGCGTCACCATGCGCCAACTGGCCAAGTTGTCTAGCGCCGTGCCCCACAGCACAGCTTTCTTGCCGCCGGCATTCATGGCGATGTTGCCGCCAATGCAGCTAGCTTCAGCCGATGTGGGGTCTACCGCAAACACAAAACCGCCCCGCTCCGCCGCATCCGCCACCCGCTGCGTGACCACGCCAGCTTCAGTCCACACGGTGGCGACGGGTTGGGTGTGACCCGGCAAGATGCGCATCTCCACCTCGGTCATGGCTTCTAGTTTTTCGGTGTTGATGACCGCGCTTTTCCACGTCAGCGGAATCGCCCCGCCGGTGTAGCCTGTGCCGCCGCCGCGCGGGATGATGGTCAGCCCCAGCTCGATACAACCTTTGACCAAGCCAGCCATTTCAACCTCAGAATCAGGCGTCAAAACGACAAACGGATACTCTACGCGCCAATCGGTCGCGTCGGTCACGTGGCTCACGCGGCTCAAGCCGTCAAACTTGATGTTGTCACTGGCTGTACGTTTACCCAGCACTTTTAGTGTCTTTTTGCGTAACGCAGTTGCTTTCAAAAAGATAGCATCGAAGGTATTAATCGCGCCGGTTGCCATCGCAATTAACTCTCCCACGAGAGCATCACGCGTCACATCAACGGCAGGAGTTCGGCGTTTTTCAACTTCAGACAATCTGTGACGCAAAGCATCCACCAGCTGCTGGCGGCGTTTCGGGTTGTCCAGCAAATCGTCTTGCAAATACGGGTTGCGTTGCACCACCCAAATATCGCCCAGCGCCTCGTACAACATGCGCGCAGAGCGACCCGTGCTGCGCTCTTCCCGCAGTTGGTTCAGAATCGTCCAAGCGCGGTCACCCAAAATACGCTGCACGATTTCACGGTCGGAAAACGAGGTGTAGTTGTACGGAATTTCGCGGATGCGCAGAGCATCGTGGCTGGCAGCGACTTGCGCTGGGGAAGGCGACTTGGGGGTCAAAATGTTGAGTGGTGCGTTCATCTAAGCCAATATTACCGCAGTGCAGCAATCCCCTGTCATGGCACGGTCACATTCAGGCCGTAAATTCGGTCAAATCACGTTTATTCTGGACTTTATTAGGCTAATGGAATACCCGATAGTCGTTTTAGGGTCAAGCGTGGTCAAATTTGGCAGCTAAAGTGCATTGTCTTGAAAATGACTTTAATTTGTCATATTCCCTATTTTTTTGGAGATTTACATGAAAAAAATTCGTTTGGTTGCCGCCTTGGCGGCTGTTTTAAGCCTTTCTAGCGTACCCGCGCATGCGCAAACTGAGGTGCAATGGTGGCATTCCATGGGTGGCGCTTTGGGTGAGTGGGTGGGCGATTTAGCCAAAGACTTCAACGATAGTCAAAAAGAATACAAAATTGTGCCAACTTTCAAAGGCAACTACGACGAGTCCATGACTGCTGCGATTGCCGCCTTCCGCGCTGGCAACGCACCGCATATTTTGCAAGTGTTTGAGGTGGGAACTGCAACCATGATGGCGTCAAAGACAGCCATCAAGCCTGTTGGTGAAGTGATGAAAGAAGCGGGCATCAAATTTGACCCAGCCGCTTACGTACCTGCTGTTGCTGGCTATTACACAGCTTCAAACGGCCAAATGATGAGTTTCCCATTCAACAGCTCTACACCTGTTTTCCAGTACAACAAGGACGCTTTCAAAGCTGCAGGTCTGGACCCAGAGAAGCCACCTACCACTTGGCCTGAAGTGGCTTTGGCCGCCGCTAAACTGAAAACCAGCGGACACAAATGCCCTTTTACCACCAGCTGGATCAGCTGGACGCAGTTAGAGAGCTTCTCTGCTTGGCACAACACAGAATTTGCCTCTAAAGGCAACGGCATGCGCGGCATGGATGCACGTTTGACCTTCAACACGCCGCTGCATGTACGCCATATCGAAAACTTGGGAAATATGGCGAAGCAAGGTTTGTTTGTCTACAAAGGCCGTGGCAATGCAGCGGATGCAACGTTTGTGTCTGGTGAATGCGCCATGTTCACCGGCTCATCAGCCATGTACGGCAACCTGAAACGTAACGCTAAGTTTGCCTTCGGCATGGGCACCTTGCCCTACTACCCAGACGTGGCAGGTTCACCGCAAAACACCGTTATTGGCGGTGCTAGCTTGTGGGTCATGGCGGGTAAAAAGGCAGATGAGTACAAAGGCGTTGCTAAGTTTTTTGACCATCTGTCTAAACCAGAAATTGCAGCAAAAAGCCACCAGCGTACCGGTTATTTGCCGGTGACCAAGGCTTCATTTGAGTTGACTGACAAATCAGGTTTTTACAAAGCCAACCCAGGAACTGACGTGTCTGTGACGCAGATGATTCGTAAAACCACCGACAAATCTCGCGGCATCCGCTTGGGTAACTTTGTACAGATTCGCACCATCATTGATGAGGAATTGGAAGGCGTGTGGGGCGGAAAATCAAGCGCTGCTGATGCTTTGAACAATGCTGCAAAACGTGGCAACGAGCAGTTAGCGCGTTTTGAAACTGCCAATAAAGGCAAATAATAGCTCTACCCGTTCGGGCTGAGGTATCGAAGCCTTGATGCATTTCGATACCTCAATGCGAACGGATTTTGTATGATTTTTAATCGCTAATTTACTATATTTTCTATAGCTACTTAGGCAACAAATACGCCGGCTACAGCCATATTTAACTCTCAAAATTAGAATTCATGGAAAAACGGGTATTTTTCAAATCCAAATGGTTGCCGTGGCTGTTAATCGCACCACAAATGGTGATTATTTTGGTATTTTTCTTTTGGCCCGCTTTCCAAGCGCTGTACCAAAGCGTGCTGCAGCAAGACGCTTTTGGCACCTCGACTGAATTCGTTGGGATGCTTAATTTTCAGCGTTTGTGGGATGACAGCAGCTATTTGGCGTCGTTTAAAACCACTGCCGTGTTTTCAATACTGGTTGCCGTTTGCGGGCTGACGATTGCCCTGCTTCTTGCGGTCATGGCAAACCGCGTGATACGTGGCGCCATGGCCTATAAAACTTTGTTGATTTGGCCCTACGCCGTCGCACCTGCTGTGGCTGGTGTGCTTTGGCTGTTTCTATTTGCCTCGCCTATGGGTGTGATCAGTTTTTACTTGCGTGCGATGGGTATCAACTGGGATCATTTGCTCAACAGTACAAACGCCATGACGCTGATTGTCATTGCTGCCGTGTGGAAGCAAATTTCCTACAACTTTTTGTTCTTTTTGGCAGGTTTGCAGTCCATCCCCAAGTCACTGATTGAAGCTGCCGCCATTGACGGCGCAAGCCCTTGGCACCGGTTTTGGACGATTGTGTTCCCACTGCTATCACCCACCACCTTCTTTTTGCTGGTGATCAACATCATTTATGCGTTTTTTGAAACCTTTGCGATTGTGGACGCCGCCACCCAAGGTGGCCCCGGCAAAGACACCGCCATCTTGGTTTACAAGGTGTATTACGACGGCTTTAAGGCGCTGGATATTGGCGGTTCTGCTGCGCAGTCTGTGGTGCTGATGGTGATTGTGGTGACACTCACCGTTATTCAATTCCGCTTCGTAGAGAAAAAAGTTCAATACTAAGATGAAGCACCATGATTGAACGCCGCCCTACCCTCACCTTTATTTCGCACCTCGTGCTCGTCATAGGCGTGCTGCTGGTCGCGTTTCCAGTGTATTTGACGTTTGTTGCTTCCACTCAAACCGCAGAGCAAATTGTGCAGGGCAACCCGATGTCGCTGATTCCAGGCACCAATTTCTTTGAAACCTACAAAATGGCTTTATTTGGTGGGAAAAACAGCGTAGGCAGCAAAATCATCCCCGTTGCACCGATGATGTGGGTCAGCCTAGTCACCGCTTTGACGATTGCGCTGGGCAAAATTGCGATCTCACTGCTGTCCGCCTTTGCCATCGTTTATTTCCGCTTCCCGTTCAGAAACGTCGTGTTTTGGATGATTTTTGTCACCTTGATGTTGCCCGTGGAAGTCCGCATTTTGCCGACCTACCAAGTCGTATCAGATTTGGGCATGCTGAACAGTTATGCGGGGTTGACGATTCCGCTTATCGCCTCTGCCACAGCGACCTTTTTGTTTCGCCAGTTTTTCATGAGCGTACCGGACGAACTGGTTGAAGCCGCCCGTATGGACGGTGCCAGCCCCATGCAGTTTTTCAAAGATGTGTTGTTGCCGTTGTCCAAAACCTCTATCGCCGCGCTGTTTGTGATTCAGTTCATCTACGGCTGGAACCAATACCTGTGGCCCCTCTTAATGACCACGCAGGAAGATATGTACCCGGTGGTGATGGGCATCAAGCGCATGATCTCGGGCGAATCACACACCGAATGGAACGTCGTCATGGCCACGGCAGTTTTGGCGATGCTGCCACCAGCATTGGTCGTCGTGCTCATGCAGAAATGGTTTGTTAAAGGCTTGGTGGATACCGAAAAATAATTTATGGCTTCAATATCACTTAAAAACATCGTCAAAATTTACGGTAAAGGCAAAACTGCGCTGCAAGTTATCCACGGTGTAAATGCTGAAATCAACGATGGCGAATTCGTTGTTATCGTAGGCCCTTCAGGCTGCGGCAAATCGACACTGCTTCGCATGGTGGCTGGCTTGGAAGAAGTCTCTGGCGGCGATATTTCTATCGGCAGCCGCGTGGTGAACGACCTTGAACCCGCTGAGCGCGACATCGCCATGGTCTTCCAAAACTACGCGCTGTACCCACACATGAGCGTGTTTGACAACATGGCCTATGGTCTCAAAATCGCCAAAGTGCCGAAAGACGAGATCAAAACCCGCGTCGACAAGGCTGCCAAAATCCTCGAACTCGGTGGCCTGCTAGAGCGCAAACCGCGTGATATGTCCGGTGGACAGCGTCAACGTGTGGCGATGGGTCGTGCTATTGTGCGCCAGCCACAGGTGTTCTTGTTCGACGAACCACTGTCTAACTTAGACGCTAAATTACGCGCCCAAACCCGCTTAGAGATCCAAAAACTGCACCGTGAATTAGGCATCACCTCGCTGTTCGTCACCCACGACCAAGTCGAAGCCATGACGTTGGCGCAGCGCATGATGGTGATGAATGCTGGCGTGATGGAGCAATTTGGCACACCCGAAGAGGTCTACAACCGCCCTGCCAGCACCTTCGTTGCCAGCTTCATCGGCTCGCCGCCTATGAATTTACTCAAAACGGCACCCGATAGCAAAACTGGGCAAATTGTCGGCATTCGCCCTGAGCATTTGGATATTGGAACATCAGGTTGGCCACTCAAAGTCGAGGCCATCGAGCTTTTGGGTGCAGAACGCTTGGTTTACGCGCTCTTGAACGACGAACGCGTCATCATCCGCATCGATGAAAATCAGCCGTCTCCAGCATTGGGGAGCACGATTTTTGCCATGCCTCGAGCTGACAAAGTGCATCATTTTGACGCGGCAACGGGCAAACGCATCGCTTAAGCGCGCTAAAAACGCGCTGAAAAGCGTATGCTTAGGGCATGCAAACCGTCACCCCTGAAAATTGGCCTTACCCGACCTGGATCGCCCACCGTGGCGCAGGCAAACTCGCCCCTGAAAACACCCTCGCCGCCTTCAAACAAGGCGCCAGCCACGGTTACCGTATGTTTGAGTGCGATGTGAAACTAAGCGCGGACGGTGTGCCGTTTTTGCTGCACGACAGCACCTTAGAACGAACCACATCGGGCAAAGGCACGGCTGGCGACCAAAAGTGGGAAACGCTGTCGCAACTCGACGCTGGCAGCTGGCATTCGCGCAGTTTTGCTGGCGAACCGCTGCCAACATTCGCCAACATCGCCCAATTTTGCTTAAAAAACGGCTATTTTCTCAATATTGAAATCAAACCGACCCCTGGCCAGGAAGCCGAAACGGGCAAAGTGGTTGCAGACCATGCCGCTAGATTGTGGAAAGTCGCCCAGATTCCCCCACTTCTCACCTCCTTCCGACCAGAATCGCTAGAAGCCGCCCAAGCCGCCTCTCCCCACCTGCCACGTGGCTTGCTGCTAGATACCCTGTGGAAAGGCTGGCTAGAAACCGCCTTAGTGCTAGATTGTGTTGCCATCGTCTGCAACCACGCCCTGTGGGACACCTCATCCGTCACCCAGGCCAAAAGCGCTGGCTTTCGGTGTTTGAGCTATACCGTGAACGATGAATGGGCGGCCAAACGTTTGCTAGATTTGGGGACAGATGGCATCATTACGGATCGGGTAGAACTATTTTCACCGAGTTTGTAGCGATATTTTTCTACATTTTGCTATATTTTTAATAGCTACTTAGGCAATAAATACGCCGGCTATAGTCGTGTTTAGCCCTCAAACTGACGTTTTAGGAGAATTTCATGCTCAAATTCGCTCTGACACTCACATCACTCGTCAAATTCGCCATTGCTGCACTCGCCCTACTCACTGTGGCCCTGCTCAGCGCCTGCGGCACGCCTTATGCCACGGTAGCGAACCGCGCTGGCGAACCCGTCATGCTGCTCGGCTACGACCCCGTGGCCTACTTCACGGCAGGCGCTCCTACTAAGGGTAATGCGCAGTTCAAAACCAACTTGCCTTACCGCACTTACTACTTTGCCAGCGCCGAAAACCAAGCGCTTTTTGCTACCAACCCCGCCAAATACGAGCCGCAATACGGCGGTTTTTGCGCCAGTGGCGCGGCTTTTGCCATCAAACTGGGCAGCGACCCCACCGCTTGGCAAATCTACAACGGGCGATTGTTCATTTTTGGCGATGTATTAGGCCAAGTCGCTTGGCAGGTAGACCCTGCTTGGAATGTCGACCACGGTGACAAACTATGGCCCAGCATTGCCGCCAAAGGCTGGCGTGCCGCGTCGCTGCAAGCTTACGCTTTCAAAGTACCACACTACAAAACCGGCGCGCAAATCAAAGCCGAATACGAGCTGAAAAACCCAGGCAAGCCCTGGCCGAGCTATGACCCTGGCGGGATGGTGAAGAATTTATTCAGCAAACAGCCGGGTTGGCGGTCAGCTGAGGGGTTTGGCCAGCCGGCGCAGGGGTATCCAGATTAAACTTTCCAACTCATGTACCACCATTGACAAAGCGCCGCGACCGCTACCAATGCGCCATACGTCGCCATCTTGCCGTCGGTGCTAAAAATGACCAATCCGGCGAACAAAACGGCTAATCCAGCCAAACTGGTAATCAGCATTTGCGACTTTAGCGAACGTTTGACTGGCGTTTTGCGCCAGATCAGGCGGCTGAACAGGGGCACCATCACACCCAAGGCAATGGCTGGCAGGGCGAAGTTAAAAAGGTGGTTTAGTAGGTCGAAAAAACTCATAAGCGGAGTTTAAAGGGAAAAATTTATAATACTGAGATGGCAGTTTGGGCATTAGGAATTAATCACACCACCGCGCCGCTCGATTTACGCGGGCGGTTTGCGTTTGCGCTCGACCAAATTGAGCCGACTTTGCACCAAATACGGGCTGATTTGAGCCACCGCTTGGCATTACCCTCACATGCTGCACCACTTGAAGCAACACTGCTGTCAACCTGCAACCGGACCGAGATTTATGTCGCAAGCACAGCGACCACGTCGCATTTGCAAGCGCAAATGCATTCAAACGCAACTTTGGACTGGATGGCGCACATAGGCGGTGTGTCAGCTGCAGATTTACGTGCGCATTCCTACACCCTACAAGACGACATGGCCGCCCGACACGCCTTTCGCGTAGCCAGTGGCTTGGACAGCATGGTGTTGGGTGAGCCGCAGATTTTGGGGCAAATGAAAGACGCCGTGCGCGTGGCGGGAGATGCTGGCGCGCTCGGTGCGACACTGAACCAGCTGTTTCAACGCAGCTTTTCAGTCGCCAAAGAAGTGCGTAGCACGACGGAGATTGGTTCACACTCGATCAGCATGGCGGCGGCGGCCGTGCGATTGGCGGGTCAGTTGTTTGAAGATCTGTCGACAATCAAGGTTTTATTCGTCGGAGCCGGCGAAATGATTGAGCTGTGCGCTACACATTTTGCAGCGAAACAGCCTAAATCTATGGCTATTGCCAATCGCACTTTAGAACGTGGCGACAAACTAGCTGCACGTTTTGGTGCCGAATCTGTGCGCTTGGCCGATTTGCCCAACCGCCTGCATGAGTTTGACGCCGTCATCAGCTGCACCGCCAGCACCTTGCCAATTATTGGCTTGGGTGCGGTCGAGCGGGCTTTGAAATTGCGCAAACACCGCCCGATGTTCATGGTCGATTTGGCTGTGCCTCGCGATATTGAGCAGGAAGTTAAAGCCTTGCAAGACGTCTATTTGTATACCGTAGACGACCTCGCTGGCGTGGTGCAAACCGGCCAAGCCAGTCGCCAAGCAGCGGTGGCTGAAGCGGAAACCATCATCAACGCTGGGGTGCAAAGCTTTATGCACTGGCTGGACCAGCGTGACCCAACAACGGGCAGCGTTTCGTTGATTCAACAGCTCAACGCGCAGGCCGATGATTGGCGCGAAGCCGAACTAGGCCGCGCCCGCAAACTGCTGGCCAAAGGCGAGTCGGTCGATGCTGTACTGGAGGCCTTGAGCAAAGGTTTGACCCAAAAAATGCTACACGGCGCGTATGCAGAATTGCATGCAGGCGACGCTACAGCACGTGAGCATACGGCGCAAGTGGTGCAGAAGTTGTTTTTGCGTAAAGAGCGTTAGCTGCGCTTAAAAGTTTTCCAAAACGGCATAGCCACGCCGTCATTCCCGCGCAGGCGGGAATCCATGACCCCGTATAGATTCCCGCCTTCGCGGGAATGACAGAATAAATAAATTCATGAAACCCTTCTTAAGACAACAGCTAGAACGCTACCCTATCCGCCTCGGTGAACTCAACTTCTTCTTGCAGCAAGAAGGTATCACCAACGACATGAAAAAATATTTGGCGCTGAACAAAGAGCATGCTGAAGTCAGCCTTGTCACCGCTGAATTCTTGCAGTTTTTGAAGCGCGAAAAAGACTTTGCCGATGCTCGCGCCATGCTGGACGACAACAGCATGGCCGAGATGCACGACATGGCGAAAGAGGAAATCAAAGAGGCTGAGTCTGACTTAGCTCAGTTAGAAGACGACTTGCAGCGCATGCTCTTACCTAAAGACCCAGACGATGAGCGCAACGCGTTTGTGGAAATCCGCGCTGGCACGGGTGGCGATGAATCAGCTTTGTTTGCCGGAGATTTGATGCGTATGTACACCAAGTACGCCGAGCGCGTGGGCTTCAAAGTTGAGATCATGAGCGAATCTTTCGGCGAAGTCGGCGGCTACAAAGAGGTCGTACTGAAAATGTCAGGCTCCGTGATGCAGGGCGGTATCTCTACAGGCGCGTATGGAAAGTTGAAGTTTGAATCCGGTGGCCACCGCGTGCAGCGCGTGCCCGACACCGAGACGCAAGGCCGCATCCACACCAGTGCTTGCACCGTCGCGGTGATGCCTGAGCCAGACGAGGCGATTTTAATCACGCTGAACCCCGCAGATTTACGCATTGACACCTACCGCGCAAGCGGAGCTGGTGGCCAGCACATCAACAAAACCGATTCTGCCGTACGCGTCACCCACCTGCCCACCGGCCTCGTGGCCGAATGCCAAGATGGCCGCAGCCAGCACAGCAACAAAGCGTCCGCCTTGAAAGTGCTGCAAGCCCGCCTGAATGAAAAAGACCGCGCCGAGCGCCACGCCAAAGAAGCCGCCACCCGCAAGGGACTGGTTGGCAGTGGCGACCGCAGCGACCGTATACGGACCTACAACTTTCCCCAAGGCCGACTGACCGAACACCGCATCAATCTGACCTTGTACAAACTGCAGTTTGTGATGATGGGTGAGATTGATGAAGTGATTGACGGGCTGCTGCTAGCTCGTAAAGCGGAGCAGTTAGAGGAACTGGAAGCTAGTGCAAACTAGTTTTCCACCTTAAAATAAAAATAGCTGTAGGCGTTGTATCCAGAACCTAAACTGCTACTATTTATGCAGTAATACTACCCCACTCCATTCGCCTTAAACCACTCCAGCGCCCGCTTAAACCCATCTTCCGCTGGCTCTTTGCGGTAGCTTGGGCGGTAGTCCGCATGGAAGGCATGCGGTGCGCCGTCATAGACAACAAATTCTGACTTTTTTGCTGCTGCGCTGCCAGTTGCCAAGGCTGCTTTCATTTTGTCAACTGACGCAACAGGGATGCCTGTATCTGCGCTGCCGTACAAACCGAGTACTGGGCCGCTGATGCTGCCCACCAAGTCAACCGGGTTGGTCGGCGACAACGGGTTTGGTGCGCCTTCCAAGCGACCATACCAAGCAACACCAGCTTTGACGTTTTTGCTGTACGCGGCATACATCCACGTGATGCGGCCACCCCAGCAGAAGCCGGTGATTGCCACTTTGTTCGCGTCGCCACCGTTGGCAGCAGCCCATTTGACCATGCCATCCAAATCGGTCATGACTTGCGCGTCCGGCACTTTGCTGACGACCTCTTTGATCAAATCGGCAATCACGTTATATTTGGTTGGGTCGCCTTGACGCGCAAACAACTCAGGCGCAATCGCTAAATAACCCATTTTGGCGAAACGTCTAGCGGTATCGGCAATATATTCATGCACACCGAAGATTTCTTGGATCACTAAAATCACTGGCAAATTAGTTTTACCCGCAGGTGCAGCGAAGTAAGCTGGCACTTTGAAGCCGTTGACTTCAACCGTTATTTCGCCTGTTTTGAGGCCATCGGATGATGTTTTGACTGCGGTTTGCGCCATGATCTCGCCGGCTGCAGCGGTATAACCCACACCAAGCGCTACTTTCAACGCGGTGCGGCGGGTGGCGGTGTGGCGCTCGCTTCTACTATCGACCAATGATTGAATATCGGTGACGTGATCCAGTGTTGTCTCGTTCAGCATAGTTTTCTCCAAAAGGGAATATTGACAAAAGTCTTAGCCATTAAAGTATACAAAAACTGAACAAATATTTCGATTGCACTTTAATTGCAAGGTCTTTCAACAAAACTCACGATGACACGGAGTAGTTAACTGAAATTGAACAAAAGAGCCGCGAGTGGAATCAGAATTGAAGCCAAGAGCACTTGTATGGCCAATGCCAAACCTGCGTACGCGCCAGCTTCAGCGTTAACCTGCATGGCACGCGCTGCGCCTATGCCGTGTGCGGCTGTGCCCAGTGCAAAACCACGTTGAATCCAGCCAAATTTGTCTGTCTTAATACCAAATAGATCGAAAATATACTTCCCACTGATAGCGCCTACCATACCCGTCAAAACAGCAAACACAGCAGCCAGTGCGGGGATGCCACCAATTTGCTGCGCTACCCCCATGGCTACGGGCGCGGTGACGGATTTGGGCACCATAGACAGCAACACGGTCAACGGCAAACCAAACAGCTTGCCCAGCAAAAATGCACTGCCTACCGCAGCTGCGCCGCCTAAAAAAGCTGCAAAAAACAAGCCGCGCCATGCCAATAACAACGCCTCTTTGCGCTGCCACAAAGGCCAAGCCAAAGCAACCACTGCTGGCCCTAAAAGTACATGGATAAACTGTGCACCGGCAAAGTAAACCGGGTATTCAATATCCGTTGCGAGCAACACACTGGCAATGCACAAGACCGACCACAACACCGGATTGGCCCAAGGCGCGTGGTCTAATTTCACGTAAAGCGCATGTGCAAAAACGTACACCACGACGGTAGCCGTCAGCCCAAACAACGGGCCAGAGGTGAGATAAACCCAAAGTTCAACAAAATCTAGCATGGGTATTTATCCTTTCTGACTTTGTTGCACTTCTTGCCGCTGTAGCCAACGCAATGCCAACGCCGTAACGGACAAGCCCACCCAAGTAGACAACACCACAACAGCGGCGATGCGCCAGCCAAAATCATTGAAGATGCCCAAATGTGTCATCACCCCAACGCCCACGGGTACAAAAAGCAAAGACAGGTGGTTCAACAAAAACTCAGCGCAACCAGCCACCGCTAAGCGTGCGCTGGGCAACTTCAAGGCAAACAGCAAAAAAACCATGCCCAAAACCGGGCCAGGCACAGTTAAACCTAGCTGCTTCACGGCTACTTCACCCGCTGCTTGTAGCGCTAGCAGCCAAGCAAAGCCACGAAGCGCAAGTACCGCGGTTGAATGTGTGGCTATGACGGGCACCTGCTGCGGCGAATCTATAGGGTTAGACATAATCTTGATTCTGACGGAAAATAAGCGTATATAAATAACTATTTTTAAGAACCTGTTTTTAAGGAACTCTCATGCCAACTATCCGCGTAGAACTGCTCGAAGGCCGAACACCAGAGCAAAAAACTGCCTTGGTTAAAGCGCTCACTCAAGCCACTGTTGAGAGCCTAGGCTCG
>JANPLX010000080.1:0-8970 GCA_031422495.1 Polaromonas sp.
CAGAGCTGCTGCAAGTCATTCACGTACTGACTTCGTCACAAACAGGTGGTTTTTATGACTACAAAGGAGAAAAATTGCCGTGGTGACTAAATCCAAAAAATCTTTCGCTAACCCGATCGCACTGGTCACAGGCGCGTCCTCAGGTATTGGTGAAGTTCTAGCTGGATATTTTGCAGAGGGTGGATTTGACGTGATTTTGGTCGCCCGCAGTGCTGACAAACTGCGAGCTATGGCAACTGAGCTGGAGACCAGCCACGGTGTATCAGTGCATGTCGCTGCAGCTGATTTGTCTCAACCCAATGCTTCCGCCAATCTGCATGCCGTTTTGAAACGCAAAAAGTTACAGCCTGACGTGCTGGTTAACTGCGCTGGCGTACTCTCACAGGGCGCTTTTAAAGCGATGGACGCTGCGACCCACCAACAAATCATTGACCTCAATATTTCGGGGCTTACGGCGATGATTTCGGCATTTTTACCCGGTATGTTGGAGCTGGCAAAGCAGGGCAGGCCATGCCGAATTCTCAACGTAGCCTCGATAGCCGCCTTCCAACCTATTCCCATGCTGGCGACCTATGCTGCCAGCAAAGCCTATGTTCTGTCGCTCACTGAGTCACTGTCTGAAGAGCTCAAAGGCAGTGGTGTCACCGTCACAGCCTTGTGCCCTGGCGTTACTGACACTGCTATGCTGAGCAATGCGACAAGTGCGAATGAAAAGGTCAGTAGTATTCCGAGTTTCATGGTCGGTCATGTGAACGACGTCGCCCGCCAAGGTTTCGAGGCCTGTATGCGTGGTGATGTTATTTGTATCCCTGGTGCTATCAATCAAGCAGCGATGTTGGCTTCAAGATCTACTCCGAAGTGGTTGGTACGTAAATTAGGTGGCATATTTGGTCGGAATTCACTATAAATAGCCTATTTTAAGCTATTTTATCGTCTAGCCGGCGTATTTATTGATTAAGTAGCTATTTATTTTATAGCATAATTTAATAAAATAAGATTATAATTATAGTAATATTAAAACAATACTTCGAGGTAATATTTAATGTCAAAAGATAATCAAAATCAAAACATTCGCAAATACGACGTCGTACTTTATGGCGCTTCAGGATTTGTGGGCAAACAAACTGTTGAGTATTTCGCTAAACTCGCTACAGACGCAAATTTCGAGTTAACTTGGGCACTCGCTGGGCGCTCCAAAGACAAACTCGAAGCGGTCAAAACATCAGCTGGGCAGGGCGCTAAAAAAGCAGGAATCATCGTGGCAAACGCGCACGATAAGGCAGCTTTAGACAAGCTGGCTAAAAGCGCCAAAGTCATCCTCAGCACCGCTGGGCCGTTTGCGCTCTACGGCAGTGACTTGGTGGAAGCCTGCGTGAACAACGGTACACATTACGTCGACATCACGGGTGAGACGCCTTGGGTGTACGGTTTGATTGAAAAACACCATGAAGCTGCGAAGAAAACAGGCACACGCATCATTCCATTTTGCGGTTTTGACTCTGTACCGTCAGATTTAGGCGCTTGGTTGGTTGCTAATACCATGTTTGACACCTACGGCGAGCCAGTTGAAAGTGTCAGAGCCGCTTTCAGTATGCGCGGCGGCGTTAACGGCGGCACCATAGCGTCGATGTTTAACTTCATGGGTTCTGAACAAGCAGGCTTGCTGGCTGATCCGTTTTTACTGAATCCTGCTGGCGCAATGAACGTGTCAATCGCAGCCCACAAAGACCCAATTGCACCTATCAACGATGCAGATTTCAAAGCCTGGCTAGGTCCGTTTTTCATGGGGCCAATCAACACCCGTGTGGTTCGACGCAGTGCAGCTTTGTTATCGCCTGAGACACCTAAACGCGGGAAACCAAAACTATATTCAAAAGATTTTCATTACCAAGAATACATGCGCTTCGGCGCTGGCCCCATTGCTGGAGTAGCCGCAGCGGCTTTTAGCGCTGGCATGCTGGGCTCGCAAACAGCGATGAAATTTTCGCCTTTGCGCAATTTAGCCAGCAAACTAGCGCCCGGTCCAGGCACTGGGCCGTCCGAAGTCAGCATGAACGGCGGCTCGTTTCGCTGCGAGCTGATCGGCAAAAGCGCCAGCGGCCACATCGTGCGCGGCCGAGTCGCAGACAAAGGCGACCCAGGCAACCGCGCAACGACGAAAATGGTTTGCGAAGCTGCACTGTGCTTGGCATTGCAATTCGATGATTTACCCGGTGGTGCCAAATATGGTGGTTTGTTGACACCTGCATCGGGCTTGGGTGAGGTGTTACTGGCTAGATTACGTGCTGCGGGTATGACTTTAGAGGCTTCTTAACAACAGCGTACTACGTATTTTTTTTAGCTTTCAGAGCCCATAGCTGGGCGTTTTGCGCTACACAACAGCAATCCATTGGGACCGATCCACTCTGATTTTGAACTGAATAGCTTCAATTGCTCGGTCATATCACTCCAGGCATTCTCTTGAGCCGAAGCAGGAAGCGTAGCTAGAATTTCGATCACTGGAGAAGCTGCTGAACGTAAGAAGTCGATGTAATGCTCAACGCTAGGCGAATAAAACGGTGCAGATATGTGATTTACCGCAATATCAACGAATCCAGCGGTTTGTAGCAAGTCTTTTATCAAACCAGGTTTACCCAAACTCATCAGCGTACCGGGTTCAAACGCTTGCTGAACATTCATCTCGAATTTGGTCCAAAGCTGAGCATGTTTGCGTGCTGTCGTAAGCGCGATAGTCAAACACGGGTTTTGCGCGGGTTCGCCAAACACCAAAGCACTGAACCGCCCTTTGGGTATAAGTGCCGCGCGGATTTCAGTCAATGCCACCAAAGGTGAGCGGCAAAACATCAAGCCCAGCCGGCAAACCGCTGCATCGAAGTCCGCGCCCGCTAAACCAAGTGATTGAGCATCGGCAACTTGTGTGCTGATTTGTGTGAGTCCTGCGATTTGGGCGTTTTTTTGTGCCAACGCGAGAATGGCGGGTGAAATATCCGTAGCTAGTACCGACCCATCAGAGCCAACACGGCGCGCAATGTCAAGCGTCTGATCGCCAGCGCCTGCTGCGATGTCCAGCACGCGCGAACCCAGCCTGATGTGCGCTTTGTCAAGCATCATTTGGGTCGCAGGTAGCAACCAATCATGGATCATCGCAGCATGGTTGTTCCATCCCGCCGCCGCTTTGTCCCAAGGATGTCCGCTGTAACGCAAGTCAACTGCTATATCTAGTGTTTTCATATTTAGATTGTTGATCTTTTATTCAGCTTTTACACCTGTGGCCAACAGGATGGGCTGCCAGTAACGTTGCTCTTGTACAATGCGAGCAGCCAGTACTGCAGGCGTGCTAGCTACCGCCACCATGCCTGAATCGGCAAACGCAACGCTGAGATCGGGTCGAACAAGTGCTGTTTGTAAAGTTTGCGATACGGCAGTTATGGTGCTGGTCGGCACCCGAGCGGGCATGAAAAACGCAAACCACTCACGCACGATCAAATTGCGATAGCGTTGCTCGACGAAAGTCGCAACATCCGGAAAATATGTGCTGCGCTCAGCCCCAGACGTGGCCAATACACGCAGTTTGCCGGTTGCCTTGTGTTGGCGGAAAAGTCCTTCCGGCAATACCAAGGCCGCTACCTGGCCACCCAATAAGTCAATCATGGCTGGTGGCCCGCCGGCATACACCACATGCTGCCAAGGGACGTTGGCTTCGCGGAACAGCATCACTTCTAGCAAGTGCGGTAGGGTTCCCGTGCCTGGCGAAGCGACGTTGGCCAGTTTTGGATTTGCACGCATCCAGCCTATGAACTCCTCCAGATTAGTCACATTGTTTGGTACAGCCGGACCTACGGCTAGCGCTAAAGTCATTTCTCCTGCCATTGATATTGGTTGTAAATCTGCGATCGGGTCGTAAGCGAGCTTCGAATACAAGTACGGGTAGACGGTGGCGACAGCACCTTGCGCTAGTAACACGGTTGACCCATCGGGCACAGCCGCTTTTAAGGCGTTAACTGCGATTTGACCAGCAGCGCCCGGACGATTGTCAACCATCGCGCCTTGCGGGTATTGACGCGTCAATTGCTCGGCAACGCGTCTGGCAACAATGTCTGGGATGCTGCCAGCGGGTCCTGAGCAAAGGATGCGTAATTGGTTGATCGTTGAAACAGTTGAAGGTGCTGTTGACTGAGCAAATACAGCTTTTGATGTGGTCATACCAATCAAAGCAGCTGTTGTTGCACAGCCTAGTTGCAGGATTGAACGGCGTGAGGGAAGGGTGGTGCTCATAAAATTTCCTTTTTAAATGGTTGCTTTGATGACTCTCATCTTGTCAGAGTTACCCCAGTTGTGGGAAGATGCGTGATGCAGCACCCCGATGTTGTACGTGCATCACCTGAGTTACCACTATGCGACTTCAAAGTATTGAACAATTTATCGCTGTTGTCGATGCAGGCAGCATTCGGGGTGCCGCGCGACAACTCAATATGTCGCAGCCCGCGTTGACCCGCGCATTGCAACAGCTTGAGGAGGAAATGGGCGTGCAATTGATGCACAGAAGCGGCAGAGGAGCTACGCCTACCGTTGCGGGAAGTGCTTTTTTGTCTCGCGCTCGTGTGGCAGAGGCGGAGTTGCGTAAGGCCGCAGAAGAAGCCAAAAAGACAGTTGAGGATGGAGGAGGGCTACTTTCTTTAGGTTTGTCACCCGTGGGGGCTAGCCTGCTACTCCCAGAACTCGTTATCAGTTTGCAGCGAGCCCATCCAAAGACCCGTATCCGTATTTTGGAAAGCTCACCAAGCGCCCTTTTACCGCTGGTACGCGATGAAATCATGGATCTCGCCGTCACACAGCGCACTCGAATTCACCTAGATGCTGGGCTGGACTACAAACCGCTGGCAGAAATTCAAATGCGCGTTGCTGTTCGGCCAGGGCATCCATTACTGAGCGATCTCGGTAAGAAACGAACTGCCAGTCTACAAAATCTCGTTGGCGTTTCTTGGTTGTACATGACTGCACACGATAGCGCCGACGATATCGTTAGCCGGTCCTTTTTAGCCAGCGGCCTGCCCGTACCATTACCCGCCGTGCACTGTGGCTCGTATTTTGTGGCGCTTGATCTGCTTGCTGGAACCGACATGATAGGCGTCTTAACGCCAGCCTTGCTGCGTGCTTGCATGAAAGCGGGACAGCTTGTGGAGCTTGTTTTGACAAAACCTTTAATCCCAATCCAGTTAGGTCTGTACACCCGTGCTGGTTCACCGCTAACCGCACCAGCTAAGTCAGCAGCAGCCACAATTGCTACCATCGCAAGACGAATCGCATTGACTGGTGAACTTCGCAGCACGTTACCGCTGGTAGCGAAATAGTAAAATGAGACTGCTTATATACTTTATACGATGTATATTATGTTAAATAACAAATCATTTTTAAGTTGAAATTACAAACGCGATTGTCATCCGGCGAAGTAAAAGTGTCACACATTTTGAATTAAAAGTGTCACACACTGTATGTCCGACTGCAGTGACTTTGACTATGTTCAGGTATGTACCGTTGACCATCTAAGTGAAATATACGGGCTGTGGTTAACAAATGGTCATCACCACTATTTCATGGTGGACTGATGGCTAGTGTGACCTCCGCCGTCGAACTAGTGATCAAGGCGCGGCAAAAGGTTGCCTGCTTGAAAAAATGCACCGAGTGGCTATGGCGCAGACTAAGCTCTTGGCGGTACTTTGACGGTACGCTGGCACACATAAGGCCACACCTGAAGAGGACACTGCCATACCAACACCAATCGGCTAATGCACCAGCGCCAGCCAAGATGGCTCCAATGTAATTGCAGGTGCCACGCGCAGTCCCAGAGGTGTCTCCACCGCCCTGCTTAGAACTAATGCTTGAAGTCATCGCTGAGAATACTAAAAGTGGTGGTAATTTTTTTGAAACAACTTAAAGCGTCCGCTGATAGATATCTCATGGACGCATCAATTTTTAACTTGCTCTGCGCCGAGGGTAGTGCAAACTTTCCCTAGTCTTTAAAAAATAATTCGCGCTATGTGTGTTAACGAACCTTCATCCAAAAAATAAAGTTTAAAGTTCAGGTGTAGAAATGGTCAAGCAGACATAAGAGGATGCCATCGCAATTAGTTTTTCTGCTTTCCGACTTGCAGCCAGTAACCGCCAAATCTTCATTTCTACAATCCTTGGAAAAGCGTATTAGCGGCAACTTCTTGAAAGGCAATGCGCTCTCGCTTGAGTACGATCTTGCCACTACTGATCCGGGAGATATCGAGCAAATCGTCTACTAGGTGCACAAGCTGACTCAACTGGCGCTCCATCACTGGCAAAGTACGGGCAACAACATCTGCCTTGGGTGATAGTTTGAGCACGTGCAAACTCAGCCGTGCGATCCACACCGTGAATAAAAATACCTGATACCGTCCCGTTCACTTCCCTTAAGGGCAAGAAGGCAAAAAGCTACATACCGTAGCGAAAAAATAAATCGTGTTTACCAAAAGCTAAAGAATTAAAAGTAGATATTTCAGAGCCGAATTAATCTTTATTTAAAACCGCCGTCAGGCATGCAGTAAAAAGTACCGTCTGCATGGCGTAATACAGCCAGATCATTAGCACTACCAATGATGCAGCTGCACCATAAAGATCTAATTGAGGCGCACTTGATATATAAATACCTATCACTGCCCGGCCAACTAAAAATAAACCTGTTGCCACAAGGGTCGCCAGTAACAGTCGACGCCCAGTAAGTTTGACCGGTAAAAGTACTTTAAAAATAGCCCACATTGTGACCCAAGTAACAAACGTTGAAGTCACAAAAGCCACGGTTTTCACGGAGATAACTGCGGCCAACGTGTCTTGACTGCTGGTCCAACGAAGAACCGCTTCCACTAAAATCGTAGACACGGTGTTCAGCAAAGTGGATACCATTAAGATGAAGGTCAATGAGACCAGCGCTGCCAGCGATAAGGCTCGGCTGCGAATAAAGTCCCAAACAGCGTTATTTTTTGGAGTAGATACGCTAGACTCATTCAAGGCAGTATGACCCGATATCCCAAAAACATCGGATCGCGAACGCGACCAAATGGAGGTGAAGGCTCCTCTCATTTCAGCCAACACAGTCGTTGCGCCAACAATAGTTAGTGCCACACTGATGAAAGCACTCACTATAGAGTTACTTTCAGTTTTAGAATTTCGTGCTATTTCGCTGATACCAACTGTGGCGGCAGGACCAATCATTCCTGCAATGCCCAAGGCGAACTGCTGTGCAGCCACATCTCTTTCAATCCAAAATAACATGATCTGAATCATCACTGCACTGATAGGCACCAACGCTGTTGCGGTGTAAAACGCGATGGCTGCACCACGCGTCAAACATTCTGAGTCGTTCCAAAGCTTAAAGGCAGTAAGTAAGTCGTTTTGAAAGAAAAATAATATGTTTTTCACATACAGTAGCACTGTATAGATCCCTATTGCTTTAGTTTATCAAGCAATGCCTTTGCTGCTGATTGCGAAGACGCGGGGTTTTGTCCTGTAATCAATAGTCCATCTGTGACTACATAAGGCTGCCAATCATCTGTTTTGGAGTAAATCCCATCTCGTTCTTTAAGCATATCTTCTACGAGGAAGGGAACTATGTCAGTAAGCCCAGCCGCTTGTTCTTCTGTATTGGTAAATCCGGTAACCTTTTTGCCTGCTACTACGGATCTGCCATTGAGTTTTGCGTTACGCAGCACGCCGGGTGCATGGCATACTGCAGAAACTGGTTTATTCGATGCGAGCATGGCCTCGATCAATGCTACCGAATGAGCGTCTTCACTCAAATCCCATAGAGGACCGTGACCACCGGGATAAAAGACAGCTTCAAAGTCGTCTGCATTAACGGTTTTTAAAATTAAAGTGGACTTGAGTACTGCTTGTGCAACATCATCGGATTTAAAGCGACGTGTTGCATCGGTTTGTGCTGAAGCCTCATCGCTTTTAGGATCTAGAGGTGGCTGTCCGCCTAACGGGGATGCTACGACAACTTGCGCCCCAGCATCGATAAAAGTATAGTAAGGCGCTGCAAATTCTTCAAGCCAAAAGCCTGTTTTTTTGCCGGTGTCGCCCAGTTTATCGTGGGAGGTTAAAACCATGAGTATTTTCATATACATTTTCCTATTTTATAAGTTACCAATTTGCTAGATTTTGTGTCTGCGACATTTTTTTCTTGACTAAGTTTTGATTTTGGATTTTGCTAAGCTTCACCATTCAACCCTCCTAGAAAGCGTAAGTTGGCATTTTTGCCATACTATGATTCATGTTAAGTTGTACTTTTCAAATGGCAAGTAGGACGGCGCTGTGGCTTGTTGTCATCCAAGGCTAGGGACCAATTCTTCATTTTTCCTCACATTTAATGACTACTGAATGTGACTTTAGGTTTAATCTTCGACATCAATATCGTTGTTTGGGTAAGCTAAAGCTAATCTGAAATAATGCATGTACATTTAGCATGCTTGCCAACACACTAGATTGTTGACGAGGTTCTATTCTGTGATTTATTTATATTTTCTTTAGGTAAATCACTATTTTTTTAAATTTTAAGCATACAGTTTTTTAATCGCCTTACCATGACTCGTATCGCCATCGTCAGCGCCCTTCACGACGAACTCTCTAAGCTACTTGAACTCATGCCTGATGAGCACAAGCAAGTCCGTGCTGGGAGGGAGTTTTGGTTGGGACATTTGCATCGGCGTGATGTGGTTGTGGTGCTGTCTGGTATTGGTAAGGTGGCGGCGGCTACCACGGCTACGATATTGATTGAGCACTTCAAAGTTGATCGCATCGTTTTTACGGGTGTTGCTGGCGGATTAGGCAAAAACGTGAATATCGGCGATGTGGTGGTTGCTGATAGCTTTATGCAGCACGATATGGATGCCTCGCCGATATTTCCGCGCTACGAGCTACCGGGTTATGGCACATCCACTCTCAGCG
>JANPLX010000081.1:0-9406 GCA_031422495.1 Polaromonas sp.
ACGGATGAACCACTCGACCAACCGCCGCGTGATTTAGCCATGGCACGGCAGGCTTTGGGCGTCAAAGAAGCGGATTTTGGCGTTTTAGCCATTGGCGAATCGCGGCAATTTGCCAAGCGCGCCATAGCCAACACCGTTGTAGCGCGATAATTGCTAGCATGAGCCCCATCAAACCTGTTGTTGAAGAATCCCTGATCATTTATCCCTGTGCCTTCCCGATCAAGGTCATGGGTGCCAAAGTAGACGGCTTTGTGCACGCCATCACCCTCATCGCCCATGAGTTTGATCCCACGTTTGACGCGAAAACCTTGGAACTGCGTGAAAGCAAAGGCGGCAATTATCTAGGCATCACCATCAACATCACCGCCATCAGCCGCGAGCAGTTGGACGAGTTGTACCGCACGCTGTCGACGCATCCGATGGTCAAAATGGTGCTCTAGTTTTCAGCATTCAAGAGCATGGATACCCAGTTTCTCGGACGTGTTGATTACCAATCGACTTACACTGCGATGCAAGATTACACCGAAGAACGGTGGAAGCTTCAAAACACCTCAAAAACAGAGAAAAATCAGTTGCAGCCGGCGTATTTATTGCCTAATTCGCTATGGATTTGTGAGCATAATAGCGTCTTTACGCAAGGTTTAGCAGGTAAAACCGAGCATATTTTGAACGCTGGCGACATCCCGATCGTGCAATCCAATCGCGGCGGGCAGGTGACGTACCACGGACCCGGGCAAGTGGTGGCCTACCCGCTGGTGGACTTGAAAGCAGCCGGTTATTTTGTCAAAGAATACGTCTACAGGCTGGAAGAAGCTGTGATTCGCACCTTGGCGCATTTCAATGTCACGGGGCATCGCATGGCTGGTGCGCCTGGCATTTATGTGCGGCTGGACGATCCGAGCTCGCATGCTCAGTTGGAGAACCGACCGCAGAAAAACAATGGGGGTCAGATTCCAATTAATTCGGCAATCAACTTCACCGGATTAGGCAAAATTGCCGCTTTGGGCATCAAAGTCAGCCGTCATTGCGCCTACCACGGGGTGGCGTTGAACGTATCAATGGATTTAGAACCCTTTTCGCGCATCAACCCATGTGGCTATTCTGGGCTGCAGACGGTAGATCTTTCTACAATAGGGGTATCGTGTACCTGGGACGAGGCGGCTAGTGTGCTTAGCCAGAAACTGGTCTCGTACTTGGTACCCTGAAAGAAAAATACTTATGAGCGCACCCGAAACAACCCATCCTGTCATCCGTGAATCGCAATCGCAAGCCGATTACAACCCCTTGGCTAAGCAAAAAGCGGGCGCTAAGCTGTCGCGCATTCCTGTCAAGGTGGTGCAGGGCGAGGTGCTAAAGAAGCCTGACTGGATTCGCGTCAAAGCCGGCTCACCGACCACGCGTTTTTATGAGATCAAAGACATTTTGCGTGCCAACAAGCTGGTCACCGTCTGCGAGGAAGCTAGCTGCCCGAATATCGGGGAATGCTTTGGCAAAGGCACGGCAACTTTCATGATCATGGGTGACAAATGCACCCGTCGCTGTCCGTTTTGCGATGTCGGCCACGGACGACCTGACCCATTGGATGTGAACGAACCCGTTAACCTGGCCAAAACCATTGCGGCGCTGAAGCTGAAATACGTGGTGATTACCAGCGTTGACCGCGACGACCTGCGCGACGGCGGGGCGCAGCATTTTGTCGATTGCATCGAAAACATCCGTGAACTCTCGCCCATCACGCAGATTGAGGTGTTGGTGCCCGATTTTCGGGGTCGAGACGACCGTGCTTTAGAGATTTTGAAATTAGCGCCACCCGATGTGATGAACCACAACTTGGAAACCACGGCGCGTTTGTACAAAGAAGCGCGACCTGGTTCAGATTACCAATTCAGCTTGAATTTGCTCAAAAAATTCAAAGAACTGCACCCTAATGTGCCGACCAAGAGCGGCATCATGGTGGGCTTAGGTGAAACCGACGCAGAAGTGCTGCAAGTGATGCAAGACATGCGCGACCACAACATCGACATGCTGACGATTGGACAATATTTAGCGCCGTCGATGTCACACTTAACGGTGAAACGCTACGTCCACCCCGACACTTTTAAAATGTTTGAAGCTAAAGCGTATGAGATGGGATTTACCCATGCTGCAGTGGGGGCGATGGTTCGCAGCAGCTACCACGCTGACGTCCAAGCTGAAAAAGCTTTGCAGCTCATTGCCAATCACTAAACGCGATCATTAAACGCGTTTACTAGACGCATTAACTAAATGACGCTAGCTGCGGCGTAACGGGTTCAAACCTTAAAACCGCTTCGAAACCGTGCTCAAAACCGACTGGTGGTGAACGCAACTCTAAGTGACCGCTGTTTTTTTCAGCAATGGTGCGAATGATGGACAAACCTAAACCATAGCCGGTTTGGTTCATGGTCAGCCTGACGTGGCGGTGCCGCAATTTACTCAAGTCTTTTTCGGCAACACCGGCGCCTTCATCGCGCACCGACATGGTCGCTGGCGCAAAGACTGAGACATGGATATCGCCTTCTGGCGCGTATTTCAGTGCGTTTTCAATCAGGTTGCGCAGCGCTATGCCCAGCGTATCAAAATTGCCTCGCACCACCACAGCTACATCTGGCGGCAATTCTAACTTCAAACGGGATTGCACATTTGGGTTACTCCAAAATTCTTGCGTCACCATCATGGCCAAAACGGCCAGATCAACGACGTCCTGTGACAAGGTTGCACCCGCTTCTGCACGCGAAAGCTGTAGGAGTTTTTCAGCGCGTTTGCTGAGTGTGCTCAAGCTTTCGGCTAATTGGGCCAAAGCATCTTTGGCCTCGTTTACCATGGGGAAACTTTGCGCGGTGCTGAGTGATAAGCGAGCTGAAGCTAACGGTGTGCGAAGCTCATGCGCTGCATTGGCTGCTAGCGATCGCTCTGCATGCAAGGCATCCTCTAAACGAAGCAACAATTGGTTGGTGCCCACGGTGATGGTGTTCATTTCACTTGACGCGCTACTGATCGCAATAGGTGTTAAGTTTCCACCGCCACGCGCTGCAATTTCTTCTGCAAGTTGCTCGACAACATGCAGTTCGCGCCGAGTTAGTTTATAAACCGCCAACCCCATCAGTGGCATCAGTATCAACAAGGGCAGCAACAACCATAGCAATGTTTCGCGCTGCAAATCCGCCCTGTTTGCCAAGGTATCAGCAGTAACGATGTATAAGCTTTTGGCCGTGTCATGAATCACATAAGTGCGCCATGGCGGGACATCTGCGTAGCCAGGCTTCAAGTCGGTGGTAATCGCTTTTTCAGGGGAACCTTCAGATCGAATCATCAACCGACCTGAGGCATCAAACGCTTGATAAACTAGACGGTTAACCCGTACATTTTCAGCATCGCCAAGCTTACCTTTAAAGGTGCTTGTTTTTTGTGCTTCGTCTTTAGCAGCCGACGTGATTTTGCTAACAATGCGTGGAAGGCTCGTGGGATCTTTGACTTTGCTGTTTAAGACAACGAGGTCGATCAGGCGATGAGCGCTGATGGCTAGTGAAGCGTCAAACCCAGAAACGATCGCAGCGTTGACAAACCAAGCAATTGCAACCGAGCCTGCGATCCAAAAGCCGCCAACCCAGACTGACAGGACTCGACTTAGCCTAGCGGCTAAACCGGATCCAAGTGGGTTCATCCAACAAAGCCTGTCAGTCTATATCCTTGGCCGCGATAAGTTTGAATGGTGTCACGCCCAAGCTTGCGACGTAAGTGGCTGATAAATACTTCAAGTGTGTTGCTACCAATATCATCGTCAAATGTATAAATGGCGCTAGACAGTACTTCTTTAGAGTGCAAGCGGTCTGGTCTTGAAGCTAGCACACGCAAGATGGCCCACTCTTTGCCTGTCAAATCAGCTTTAACGCCATCAACAGTGACGGTGCTTCTACCTAAATCAATTTTAAGCGAACCACAGTCAACAATTGCGCTGGCAGCACCACTGCGTCTACGCTCTACCGCGCGCAAGCGTGCAAGTAATTCGTCTGGATCAAAAGGCTTTACCAAATAATCATCTGCACCAGCGTCTAAGCCTTTGATGCGATCAGAAATTTGGTCTTTGGCGGTGAGCATCATGATGGAAGCTTGATCAGCTTGCTTGCGAATCACAGGCAGCAAATCAATACCTTCACCGTCAGGCAAGTGCCAATCCAACAAGACTGCACCCCAGTTAGCCGTGGGCAACATGTCTTTGGCAGTTTGTAAATTGTGTGCAAGCGCGACTGTGAATCCCTTTGCCGTAAGGAAAGTGACCATGGCGCGGGCAAACACCGCATCGTCTTCAACTAATAGTATTCTCATATAGTTCCGTATTGGACATTAACGAGGTGAATATTACCTGAAACTGACATACAGCGCACCCTCTAATTAGTACTTTTGTTTACTTTTTGTTGTTATCTGTAAACATATGCAAGTGTTTACCCCTATATTTTCAGCTAATTTGTGAGATTTAGCACGCTTTACATAAATTCGGCTGGACTCTCAGAAGACAGTACTAGCTGCGTCCATTCATGTAGCTTGCTGGTATCCGTACGCAGAACTTGCTGCTTCACCGTTAATATTTGTGCAGGGTGCATTGAAAAGCTACGTAGCCCTATTCCTAAAAGCAAACGCGTGAGGCTCACATCGCCTGCCATTTCGCCACACACACTCACCTCTTTACCATGCGCTCGACATTCTGTGATGGTGTTAGAAATCAACTGCAATACAGCTGGATGTAATGGGTCATACATGTGCGCTACAGCTTCGTCTGCGCGGTCAATCGCTAAGGTGTATTGAATCAAATCGTTGGTGCCGATTGATAAGAAATCAAAATACTTTAAGAACGTTGGCAACATCAATGCAGCAGCCGGTATTTCAATCATCGCGCCGATTTTGATATCGTTGTACGTCATGCCGCGCTCGTCAAGGTCCGCTTTCGCTTGTTTAATCAGCGCCAAGGTTTGGTGAATTTCACCCACTGCACACAGCATAGGAATGAGCAATTTGATCTGGCCAAAACTACTCGCGCGCAAGATGGCGCGCAGCTGGGTGAGGAACATAGCTGGGTCCGCCAAACTCCAGCGAATAGCACGCAGCCCCAGTGCAGGGTTCAAATGCGTGTCTTGCGCTTTTTCAAGCCGCTCTTGCCGATCCAAAGGTTTGTCAGCGCCAATATCTACCGTGCGTATCGTGACCGGTAAACCATGCATACCATCGACCGCGCGCTTGTAGGCTTGAAACTGCTCTTCTTCGTCAGGCAATTTAGATTCACCTTTGTTGCCGCGCCCCATGAACAAAAACTCGCTACGAAACAAACCCACACCAACAGCACCGGCTTTAACCGCTACCAACGCGTCATCTGGTTGCTCAATATTTGCTAACAATTCAACTTTCTCGCCATCCATGGTGACAGCAGGTGTGTTGAGCAAGCGCGACAACCTGCCGCGCTCCAGCTCACCTTGGCGTTGCTTGAAGCTGTATTCGGCCAAAATAATCGGACTCGGGTCAACAATGACGACACCTGCATCGCCATCAATGATCACCCAATCGTCTTGCCGAATCAAGGTACTCGCTGCTCGCGCACCGACGACAGCTGGAATATTCATACTGCGCGCCACGATGGCGGTATGTGAGGTTTTACCGCCTACATCGGTCACAAATCCGGCAAACACACTTTGCTTGAATTGCAACATATCCGCAGGCGATAAATCGTGTGCGACCAAAATCAAAGGCACGTCAACGGTATCACCCAACAACAAATCCTGCTGTCCCGAGCGCTGTTTAAGTTCGCGTTTGTCGCGTAGATTGTGTGACATCAACGGCGCTGCAACACCTTGCATATATCGCAAGATACGCTCGACCACTTGTTCTAAATCAGCTTTTCGCTCGCGCAAATAAGCATCTTCCATCTCGTCAAACTGGCGTGCAATAAGCTCGAATTGCGTCGTGAGCGCCCACTCAGCGTTGTACAAACGATCGGTGATCCAATGCTTCACACCCTCAGACAACATGTCGTCTTGCAGCAGCATGACATGCACATCCAGCATCGCCGCTAACTCATGCGGTGCTTCTTTGCGAGACATTTGCGAGACGCTGTGCTGCAGCCGCCCCAGCTCTTCAATCACCGCATCGCGCCCTGCGCGTAGCCGTTCGATCTCGCTTTCTACTTCGGCTGCTTCAATGAAATAGTGCGCAACATCAAGACGGCTTGACGCGATCAGTACCGCACGCCCAATGGCGATACCTTGCGCTACTGCCGAACCTCGGACGCTGAAGGTCACTCGCCCTCTCCAAACTTGTCAGCAATCAACGCCAATATCGCCGTGCTGGCCTCGGCTTCTTGTGCACCGTCAGTTTCCACTTCGATGGTTGAACCGATGCCGGCAGCCAACATCATCACGCCCATGATGCTTTTGGCGTTGATACGCCGTTCGCCCTTGGACAACCACACCTCACACGGAAAGCTACCGGCTATTTTGGTGAGCTTGGCAGATGCGCGAGCATGCAGCCCGAGTTTATTGCTGATGGTCGTGCTGATTTTGATCATGTCGTTTGATAGATTGATGTTGAGGTGCAGTCATGGCTACCGCCATCACGCCCTGTGTGCCGCCGGCCACAGCGCGGGCGACGAGTTGGTCTAAAGTTTCGTGTCTATAAGTTAAAACGCGAAGCAACATCGGCACATTGACGCCAGTGACGAGCTTAGATACGTGTCTTTCAGCCAGCTGGCTCGCAATATTACAAGGCGTCGCACCGAGGACGTCGCATAGCACAATGACCCCTCTTTCCGTGTCGTTAACTGCGTTTTTCAATGCCCCACTAATCGCGTCTTTCTGCCTTACTATCGCCAATTTCTCCACCAAGATTTCGGCAAGTTGGAGCGACTCTTCTGGTTTGGCGTTACTTTGCACATCCAAAGCAGCAATATGCTCACTTGCATCTGGAAACACATGTAACGCAATCTCACGCATGGCTTGCGCCAAAGGCGCATGGGCAATGATGAGGATGCTGTTCATAGCGTAATTATGCGGGTTATGCGCTCAGACGCGGTCGGGTCACGACAAAATAGGCGTACGACGCCACATTGCACAGCAAAAAGATGCCAAAAGCACCCTGAAAAGCCGCAACTTCTGCCCAACCCAGCGCTTTGAAACCGTCAATCATCAGCCCAATGCCCCATTGGACGACGAATACACCTGCAAAAATCACCAAGTTATAGGCTGACAACGCTCGACCTGCCAATTCAGCTGGAAAAGCCATCGCAATTGCGGGTTGCGACAGCGCAATAAACGTACAGCTGACGCAGTACAAAGCCCACAGTGCCCAGACGTATTTGTTCAAAACACTTAAGACAACGTCAAAACCTGTTTTATTTGCCAAAATAGTATCATTTATGGCTGTAGCCAGCGTATTACTTGCCTGAATTGCTATTATAATTATAGCTAATATAAAAAAACTGATCGGTAAACCTTGCACCATCAAACGGTCTGAGCTGATCTTGTTGCGGAACAGCCATGGATTGATGCTGCCCCATAGCCAAAAGGCAATCAACATCGCGACGTTGATGTAAAACAAACCCTGCGCCGCCTCCAGTGCGCTGTAGCCAGCGACCTTGATCATCCACGGCGAGACCCACAGCGTTTGCACCGCCACCAAGCCGCCGTAAAGGAAAAACGCCAGAGGTATCAAACTGCGAATATAGCGGTTTGACCACACTTGGGTGTAGCTGTTGTCGACTAGCTTGCTTTTATCTATGTCTGCGCCAACGGCTTCAAGCTTCCATGCCGGCACGATCACCATAATCGCCAATATCGCTATAAATGTCATAGCGCTTAAGGCAACAAATATACCACGCCAGCCCCAAATTGGCATCATCCATTGGACAGGCAACGTAGACGCCACCATACCGAGAGAACCTGACATCAACATCCATGAATTCGCCCGAATTTGGCTATTGGGCGCAAGCCAACGGCGGTAACCGGTGAGCGGCGCCATCAAACAAGCGCTGACGCCCGCACCGCAAAACACGCGAGCCAGCAGCAAACCCGAAAAGCTCGTTGCCTTGGCAAAAGCCAGACAACCCAACACTGCGACACTCAAAAAGCAAATGATCACCTTTTTCGGACCAAATTTGTCCAGCCATTTGCCCAAAGGCAACTGCATGATCGCAAAACCCAGGAAATAACCGCCCGACAGCAGCCCCAAATCACGCGCTTGCAGACTCAATTCAACGGTCAGCGTCGGCGATATCGTGGCGGTGATGGCGCGTATCAAGGCAGAAATGAAGTACGAGAATGCAAACGCCAAAAATACCAAGATGGCTTGGTTGCTGGGCAACAGTGCTTCGTTAGCGGAGTTTTTCGCGGGCATCGCGGCGGTGGTCCTTGCGGTTGTCATTGCAATTGCAAACTTTCAAAAAATGTTTTGATCGCTTCGTTGTTGGGCTGTTTGCCATACACAGCGGCTTGGTACAGCGTTAAACCGGCGCTGCTTTGCTTGGCAAACCACAGTATCTGCGCCTGGGTTGTTGTACCGGTGAGTGTGACACGCGCTGCCGGCGGCCACGCCCCAGCACCTGAGACGGTGATTGGCGTTGTTAGCGTAGGCATGGCTTTGACATTAGCCACGGCTGCCGCTTGCCATGCTGCTAACACCCTAGTGGCAGAAAGCGGATCAACCAAAGGAATGCGCGACAAGGTAAACGTTACATCGTTGGCGGCACAGCCCATCATGCTGAGATCTACCAATATCTCACCCAACTGTTGTTTTCGCGTTGCTGCGTCGGGTTTACACGGCAACGCGGCTTTTAAAGTGCTGCCATCGGCTGATTCCAATCGCACATCACGCCAATTCAGGGCGGGCGTACAAGCCGTAATGAACAACAAAAGAGCGCAAAAAATGGAAAATGGGGCGAATCGTGCAAAGCTTTTAGTCAAAAACATGGGTTCATTATCGTTTTACCTGAACTGAATCTGCAGTATTGCGTAAATTTCCCCCATTTTCTGCCCCTTGTTCTGCATTTCTTTATATAATGGAAGGCTTCGCAGCGCTTTTGTGGCTCCGCGACGAAGGCGTCGATTTGATTCATCAGACCGACGTAACCCTACCTAAGAGGCTCTCATAAGAAGAGCACCGACCGTAGAAAAGAGCCCAGCAAACCCTTCCCTTTAAAGAGAAAACTCATGACATCAACTTTCAGCGCAAAACCCGCTGACGTAGTGCACGAGTGGTTTGTGATTGACGCGACCGACAAGGTCCTCGGACGAGTAGCCAGCGAAGTTGCTCTCCGTTTACGCGGCAAACACAAGGCCATTTATACGCCTCACGTCGACACCGGTGACTACATGGTCATCATCAATGCTGCTCACCTGCGTGTGACTGG
>JANPLX010000082.1:0-6171 GCA_031422495.1 Polaromonas sp.
GCCAATTCGTAGCAATGACGAAGTTGACCGACCCGGCATTCGCGTCGCCGTGGGTGCAGGCAGTGCCTACGATTTGTACTTGGCGCGAGAGTTAAAGCAAGCTAAGCTGGTGCGTGCGCCTACGTCACCTACAGTTGTTGATACGTTTTTAGCGCAAAAATTAGAGGTTGCCGCAGGCGTGAAGCAGCAGCTTGAAGCCGATGCAAAAAGATTACCAGGATTGCGTTTGCTGGATGGCCGTTTCATGGTCATCAACCAAGCCATGGGCACACCCGTGGGTCGTAACGCTGGCGCGGCTTACTTGCGTGATTTCGTTGAAGAAATGAAAGCGACTGGTTTTGTGGCGCAAGCTTTGGCGCGACACAAAATTGAAGGCGCAGCCGTAGCGCCTATGACATTACCTTAATTATCCGCCGCGGCGCATCATCTCAAAGAACTCTGAGTTGTTCTTCGTCGCACGCATCTGCTTGAGCACCATTTCCATGGATTCGATCTCGTCCATGTTGTACATGAACTGACGCAGAATGCGGGTTTTTTGGAGGATTTCAGGAGCCAAGAGCAGCTCTTCACGGCGCGTGCCACTTCGGTTGAGCTGGATACTTGGGAACACGCGTTTTTCGTACAAACGGCGGTCTAGGTGGATTTCTGAGTTGCCAGTGCCTTTGAATTCTTCAAAAATCACCTCGTCCATACGGCTACCAGTGTCAATCAATGCAGTGGCGATGATGGTCAGCGAACCGCCTTCTTCGACATTGCGGGCCGCGCCCAGGAAGCGTTTTGGCCGTTGCAGCGCGTTGGAATCGACACCGCCGGTCAGTACCTTGCCTGAGCTTGGCACCACGTTGTTGTAAGCGCGGGCGAGGCGGGTGATGGAGTCTAGCAAAATCACCACGTCTTTTTTGAGTTCGACCAGGCGCTTGGCGCGCTCGATCACCATTTCGGCGACGTGCACGTGGCGGGCGGCGGGTTCGTCAAACGTGGAGGCGATCACCTCGCCTTTGACGGTGCGCTGCATCTCGGTCACCTCTTCTGGGCGCTCGTCGATGAGCAGCACCATCAAGTAGCTGTCTGGGTAGTTGGCAGAAATCGCGTGGGCGATATGCTGCATCATCACGGTCTTACCGCTTTTCGGCTGCGCCACGATCAGGGCACGCTGGCCTTTGCCGATGGGGGCGATGATGTCGATGATGCGGCTGGTGATGTTTTCGTTGTTCTTCTCGTCGCCTTTGACTTCACGTTCCAGCTTCATCTGCACGTTGGGGAAGAGTGGCGTCAAGTTTTCAAACATGACTTTGTGTTTGTTCTCATCGGCACCGCCGCCGTTGACCTTGTCCAGCTTGTTCAGCGCAAAGTAGCGTTCGCCGTCTTTCGGGGTGCGCACTTCGCCCTCGATCATGTCGCCGGTGTGCAGGTTGAAGCGGCGCACTTGGCTTGGGCTGATGTAGATGTCGTCAGTCGATGCAGTGTAGCTGGTGTCTGGGCTGCGCAAAAAACCAAAACCGTCGGGCAGAATTTCCAAAACACCATCGGCAAAGACTTGCTCGCCAGCGCGGGCGCGTTTTTTGATGATGGCAAACATCAGCTCTTGCTTGCGCATGCGGCCCGTGTTTTCAATTTCAAGCTCTTCCGCTTGCTTGAGGACTTCAGAAACGTGCAGGGCTATGAGTTCGTTTAAATGCATGTGAGATTTGACCCGAAGAGGGTGCGAAGTAAAAATTTGGGGGTGGGCTCGAGTGCTTAGATAAGAGCAGCTCAGGCGTTTAACTTAGAAACTAGGGAGAACGTTGGGTTTGGTTCAAAGTGCCGTTTCAGATTTCTTCAAGTTCAGAGAAATCACGGCTAAAACTTGGTATAGGCAAATTATGACAGATTTTTAGCCTAAATCGAATTCGCTTGAATCAGATGCCGTGCAGACGAAAAAAAGGGCAAAAACCGGAATTTCTGCCCCTCAGTCATTCCCGCGAAGGGGGGAATCCATGTTTTTCGCTGATTTACGCCATTTGCTCGTCGATAAACGCAGTCAACTGCGATTTGCTCAACGCGCCGACTTTGGTCGCAGCCAATTGGCCATCTTTGAACAGCATCAACGTCGGGATGCCGCGAATGCCAAACTTCGCAGGAATATCGCGGTTTTCGTCCACATTCATTTTGGCAATTTGCAGTTTGTCACCGTAAGCGACGGCTACTTCGTCCAAAATTGGGGCAATCATTTTGCAAGGACCACACCACTCAGCCCAGTAGTCCACCAGCACGGGCGCTTTAGAGCCAAGCACTTCGGTTTCAAAAGTTGCGTCGGTAACGTGTTTGATGAGGTCGCTGGCCATGGTGAATTCCTTTTTGATTGGCAAAAAAATACATGCGTAAATGCAGCTAGTCTTAAAAACTGCAGCTACATTACAGTAAGACCATTGTGACAGAAAGCAAGACCCTCCGTGTCAAAAATAGAGCCAAATATTGACTTGCCCCACTTAAATAAGGCTTATTGGCGCCAACTTTGCGCCTCGATTCAAGCTGGTTGCGCCCAAAATGGCACGCATTTATCGCGTTCTGTCGTTTTGTTACCTTTTGCACAATTGATGCCGCTGGCAAGGCGGTATTGGGCAGAGTTTTATCCCTCAGGATTTATGCCGCAGTTTCAAACTACGTCGAATTGGGCGAATGAGTTGCGACTTTTTCTGCCCGATGCAAATGACATCAGTTTCGAAATGGCGCAAGACGTGCTCAAAGCTGCTAGTTTGATTAAAAACGCCAAGCTGAGTGTTTTTGAAAATCTAGACGCCGCGCAGCAAGATTTGATCACCGCGCGCTTGGTCGAGGCAGCACACCAGCTTGCAGTTAGCGCAGCATCCGTCCACCCAAAGCAACGCCTGATTTGGGCGGCGGAGGCTAGACGCGATGTGTTTGGTGGCATCGTTTCACCGACTTTCCTCAATGAATCGTCCATTGCGCAGTTGGCGTTGTATTGGGCATCCACTAGCAGTTACGCCAGCGATGTGTTGTTTGACGATGCATTGGCGTCCATCCAAACCGACCACTTGTTTGTTTTAGAAGGCTTGCAGCGCGACCCACTGGTGCGGGCTTTGATACAGCATTTGGGTGAAAACACGTCGCTTTTGCAGCAACCCAATACCGAACTGCCCGCTCGTTTAACTGGAATCACGTTGTACCCCGCGAAAAACGCCCACGACGAGGCGCAACTGGCCGCCGCCTGTGTGCTGCGCCACATCGAAGCTGGGCGCACACCAGTCGCACTCGCTGCCACAGACCGCGCCTTGACCCGCCGCATCCGCGCCATGCTGGCCACACAAAACGTGCAAGTGCGGGACGAAAACGGCTGGATGTTGTCCACTACCCGTGCGGCTGCCAAGTTGATGACATTTCTGAAAGCCTGCGCTTGGAACGCTAGTACAGACAGTGTGTTGGATTTTTTGAAAAATAGCGATGCAAAGATTATTGAAGATAAAAAGCTAGCCGCGCTTGAAAAAGCCGTCCGAAAAGCGAACCGGGCTTCATGGTCAAGTTGGGTGGCGGAGATGACGCTGGATGATGAACAAGCAGTTTTGCAAGCCACGACACAAAAAGTCGAAGCCGCCCGAGCGGGCATGCAATCGCCCCGTATTTTGAGTGCTTGGTTGGTGGCGTTGCGTTCAGCTTTAGAAGGAAGCGGTTTGTTGGCGTTGCTCGAAAATGATTTGGCTGGACTCAAAGTGCTGGAAGTTTTGCATATGCATGGGCCAGCGCAGCTTACGCAAAGTCAGCTGACGCAAACGCTGCCTCAAAGCCCAGAGCGTTGGAGCTTGGCCGAATTCACCGCTTGGGTGAATACTGCATTAGAGTCCTCCAGCTACAAACCACCTCATCCAGAAAACGCACAAGTAGCGATTCTGCCCATGAGCCAGCTCCTAGCCCGTCCATTTGCAGCGGTGGTGTTGGCGGGGTGTGACGAAGCTCGGTTCGACCCATCGCCCATGCTCCCCGGCCAATGGTCGCCTGCTGAGCGTTTGGCTTTGGGACTCATCACCCGCGTCGAGCAAGACGCCGCCACGCGCGCCGCCTGGCACATCGCCCTGCAAACGCCATTTTGCGATGTGCTGTGGCGGCAGTCGGAGGCTACAGGCGAGCCAATATTGCCCAGTAGTTTGGTGCAAAGTTTGCAGCTGAAACTCAAGCAGAGCGAGCAAAAACTTGCAGTGACCGAGCCGCGCATCGTTCGACATTTTGATACCAACCCAACGCCCAGACCGCAGCCGAACGGCAGCCAGCTCCCCGTTACCCGACTGTCCGCCAGCGGCTATAGCAAGCTGCGCACCTGTCCGTACCAGTTTTTTGCGCTGCATCAGCTGGGTTTGAAGGAAGATGACGAGCTGCAAGAAACGCTGGACAAACGCGAGTTTGGGTTGTGGCTGCATGCGGTTTTAAGTCATTTTCACGAAAATCTTAAGAAATCACCTGAAATTGATTCAAATATGGATGTAGCCGGCGTATTTGTTAACTATTTTGCTATGCTAAACATAGCAAAAAATGCGATAAATGCGACTCAAAATATACCAGAAGATGCGTTTTTACCATGGGCTTCGACCTGGCCGAAGGTGCGCGATGGTTATGTGAACTGGTTGATAGGCCATCAAGCTGCAGGTTGGACATTTGACCAAGCTGAAGTTTGGCGGGAGCTGTCGATTGGTAATTTTGGCTTGAAGCTAGTCGGTCAGCTTGACCGTATCGATAAATCTGCTGATGGCACAACGATGGTGCTGGATTACAAAACCGAAAGCGACAGCAAAACCGCCAAACGCCTCAAAGAGCCACTGGAAGACACGCAGCTCGCGTTTTACGCGGCACTGGTGGGGGATGAGACGCTGCAAGCTGCGTACGTCAACGTCAACGAGAAGTTAAGTAAAACTTACGCACAACTAGATATTGATCACAGCCGCAGTGCCTTGATAGAAGGCATTTTGGACGATATGCAAAATATCAGCCGAGGTAAACCACTGCCAGCTTTGGGCGAGGGTGCAGCTTGCGACTATTGTGCGGCGCGCGGGTTGTGTCGGAAGGATTTTTGGCAATGACCGCTGCCTACGAACACTTCAGCAAACTCGTTTCCAGCGACCAGTTTTACGCCATCGCTTGCGACCCACAGCGCAGCGTTGCCGTCGAAGCCTGCGCAGGTGCTGGGAAAACTTGGATGCTGGTGTCGCGGATGATCCGAGCTTTGCTGGAGGATGATGCTCCCCAGCCGCACGAAATCCTGGCCATTACCTTCACCAAAAAAGCTGCTGGAGAAATGCGCGAGCGGCTGCAAAAGTTTCTTTTAGAGTTTGCATTTGATACGCCAGAGAAACTTGAAAAAGAGCTTGTCATACGGGGATTAAGTCCACAGTCATCGAAAAACAAATGTGAGACGCTACAAAATCTATATCAAACCTTGCTCAGCCAAGGGCGTGGTGTGCAGATCAAAACCTTTCACGGCTGGTTTGCATCGCTGCTGCGGACTGCTCCGCTGTCGGTGTTGGAAGGCTTGCATCTGCCTGCTAATTACACGCTTTTGGAAGACGACAAGCTGGCCGTGCCCGGCGTTTGGCGGCGGTTTTTTGGTGCTTTATTGAAAGACGAAACTCTAAAACGTGATTTTGAGGAACTGGTCGCCGAGCATGGCAAGTCGCAGGCATTGAAGGCTTTGGACGAGGCGCTGTCTAAGCGGGTTGAGTTTGAATTGGCGGATGGAAAAGGGCTGGTTGATGATTCTGTGCCGCATTTTTCGGCGTATTTTCCTGAGTTTTCGGGTTGTGATTCACCCGAAGCAGCGTTTGCAGCAAGTGGTATTCACCGCCAAATACTCGCAGATGCTGCCAAAATTTTAGGTTCAGCTGCTCAAAAGTCATTTAGCGCAAAGGGGGTAGAGCTAGAAAAATCTATTACCGACAATGACTTAACGGGCGCAATCACTGCTTTACTGACCGAAAAAGGCACACCACGCAAGTTCAACGCTTCGTTGTCCGAGAACGAGTTTGTTGCCAAAGCGCAAGAGATAGCCGTTCGCTTGCAAGCTGCCATTGCGCAACACACTGCTTGGCAACACCAGCAGCGTATGGCGCGGTTGACGCGGATTTTGATCGCTGAATTTGCCGCCTTGAAACGACAGCGCGGCTGGGTGGATATGAACGATGTGGAGCG
>JANPLX010000083.1:0-21595 GCA_031422495.1 Polaromonas sp.
ACCGAATTCGCCTTCACCCCCAAGCGCCACATGCTGGTGACGTACAACACGCTGCCGCATTTAGAGGAGTTGCCGGATTGGGTGACGTATGCGTGATGTTCTTTATCCCTGCCAAACGCCAAAACCTTTGGCCTGAAGCGCAATCGCCAATTCGATTTCCATAACCTGCGCAGCCTTGTACGACATGGGGTTGCAGCGGCGGAATTTACCGCTGTTCCACACGCGGTCGTCTAGCTCGACGACGTAGACGTTGTAGTGGTGGCTTTTGGGTAGATTTGCAAGACGTTTCGGTTTTTCCACAGCTTAAATAAACTTGGCGTCAAAACTTTTCAGGCCGTAAAACTTCTACGTCTTGTATGAATGAAACCATGGCGTAGTTTGCGTAATAGTGCGTTTGCAAATATTTCACTGCCGATTCTGCAAGTGCGCGGTTGCATATCACCTCAATACGTATATTGGCGGCTTCCTTCCAAGCAGCATCACGTACGCCGCGACTGCCACGACCGCGGGCATCAGACACGGTGTAACCATTGACACCAAGTTTGTTCAAATCATTGAGCAACGCGTCTTCAATAACGGCTTCGGTGATGACCGTCAGCAGCGTTCTTCTCTCGTGTATTTCTGTCATATAAATTATCCTAAAAACTTGGTAGCTAGCCAATAGTAAAGTGGTATACCCAGCAATATATTGAACGGAAAAGTAACGCCAAGCACCACACCAAGTGACAAGCCCGGATTGGCCTCTGGCAGCGCTAATCGCATAGCTGCTGGCACGGCAATGTAAGATGCGCTAGCAGCTAAAGTGGCTAGCAAGGTCGTGCCGCCAACTGATAAATTTAAAACCATACCGCATGCAAGCCCAAGTGCGGCCGACACAAGCGGCATGCAAATTCCAAAAATGACAATGAAAAATCCGCGCTTTCTAAGCTCAGTGGTTTGCCTGGCAACGATGAGCCCCATTTCTAACAAAAAGAGGGCGAGCGCACCTTTGAACAAGTCATAGAATAAATTTTTGATCGGCTCTAAACCTAAAGGCCCAGCCGCCCAGCCGATAGCCATGCCGCCCAGCAGAAGTGTCACGCCTTTGCCTAAAAAACTTTCGTGAGCGAGAACGCCCCAGCGCGTATCTTTACCAACGCCACGCGCTATCACGATACCAACGATGATGGCAGGTACCTCCATCACTGTGAGGAAAATCGCTAATTGCGGCTCAAAAGAAATACTGCGCGTGGTAAGCCAGTTACTACCTACGGCATAAGTTGCAACACTGACTGAGCCATAATGCGCAGCTGTTGAGGCTGCATCTGCTTTGCTTAATCGCCCCACAAATCGTAAAACAGCATAGGCAATAAAGGTTAGCATCACGCCGAGCAAGATCACGGCACCAAGCTGTGGCAAAAGCGGTTTTAAGGCCTGTTGCGCCAAACCTTCGCCACCTTTGAGGCCAATCGTCAGAAGTAAAACAAGCGAAAGCGAGTCGTACAAAGCAGAAGGAAGCTTGAGGTCAGCTCGCAAAAGACCAGCCAGCAAGCCGAAAATGAAAAACAAGATGACAACATCAATCATGGGCTGGCCTCTGTGACTTCATCATTTTCTGGATGGATAGTATTTTGCAATAGATGCTGTGTTTGTCGTTGACTCAACTGTTTGCTAGCTTTGATTATAGGTATCGGCAACCTAGGAATCAAACTGCGCAAAACATCAGGCCGCGCACGCGCGCCGCTGGCGATGTAGTCGGCTAGCAGGGTTTTGGTGACGAGTTGAGTGTCGAATTGGCGAACGTCGATGAGATAAGCGTGAAGCGCATCAACCAAATTTTCGGGCGTGATACCGCTTGTTTTTCCAATGGTTTTGGGGGATGTTTCCCAAAGCCAATCGCTGAAAGTCATAAAAGCTTTGAAAGGTGATTTCGCATCAAGCAATAACCCCATCGCTTGCCCAAAGCGCCCTGAATTAGCAACCAAATCCCAGTAGCGAGCCAGCCTTGCGAATCGCTGCATATCCGTAGCACTGACGACGTTTGTTTGCTGAATTTGATACGGTGGCAGGGCGTCGTAGACCATGCCGTGTTCGACCGTGTGCCGCGCTATCGGCGTGCCGCGCAGGCGCTTCAAAATACCGAGTTGGATTTCGTGCGGTTTGATGGCGAATAGGCGATCGAAGCCTTCGCCGAAGCTTTGCAAACTCTCGCCCGGTAGGCCAAAAATCAAATCGGTGTGCAAATGTGCATTTGATTCGTTGACCAGCCAGCCGAGGTTAGCCACGGTTTTGTCGTTGTCTTGACGGCGGGAGATGCGTTGCTGCACTTCGACGTTGAAGCTTTGAATGCCGACCTCAAACTGCAACACGCCCGGTGGGAATTGGGCGATCATGTCTTTGAGGCGATCTGGCAGGTGGTCGGGAATCACCTCAAAGTGTACGAACAAGTCTGAGCTGAGGCGATCCAAAAAGAACTGCAAAATCCGCACTGAGGCGTCGATTTTGAGGTTGAAGGTTCTGTCCACAAACTTGAAATTGCGCGCACCACGGTTATAGAGCGTCTCTAATTCAGCTAAAAACAGTTCCAAATCAAACGCCCAAGCGGTTTTGTCGAGTGAGCTGAGGCAAAACTCACACTTGAAAGGGCAACCGCGAGAGGCTTCGACATACAAGAGGCGGTGCGCTAAGTCATCATCGGTGTACAAATCGTAGGGCAAGACGATCTCATTTAGTGGCGGTTGCTCGCCACCGATGACTTTCATCAGCGGTTTTGGGCCGTGCATCAAGGCTTGGCAGAGTTTGGGAAAACTCACATCACCCCAGCCGGTGATGACGTGGTCGCTGAGGTGAACAATCTCTTGCTCCAACGTCTCATGACTCACTTCTGGGCCGCCTAGGATGATTTTGATGTCTGGGCGCTGTGTTTTGAGCAGTTTGACCAAGGCACAGGTTGGTACCACGTTCCAGATATAAACCCCAAAACCGATGATTTTAGGGTTCAAAACGATCAATTCAGCGGCTAATTCCTCAGTTTTGCGGTTGATGGTGAATTCACACAACGCAGTTGTAGGCTGCAAATCGCCCATATTTGCCAGCAAATAGCGCAAACCAAGCGAGGCATGGATGTACTTGGCGTTGAGCGTGCACAACACGATATCGGTTGTTAAATGAGGCAGTGAAGCAGCGGGCGCGGTGAAATCAGACATCCCTCTATTATGATGATAAGACAAGTAGTCAAAACGGACGGAGTGAAGTGATGGATGCGGCGGATACAGGGCTCACAGTGGCGCAATACGAAGAGATGAAGCAAGGCTACGCTGCGCTATGGGCGTTGGTGCTCAAAAACCGCGCTTGCCTAGAACGTTTGCTTAGTTTAAACCGCGAAGTTAATACCATTTTGTCACTCAAAGTTTGGGACCACTGGATCGATTTCCCAGTACTCTTGGCCAAATATGAGCCCGCTTTAGACGAGGCGTCCGCGTTTTTGCAAGAATTGGATGCAGTGGTTGAACAAAATGACGTTCATCAACTCGACTTGATGACTTACGGACAACAATTACTGCTTGAAATGAAGTCAAGCAACATCAAGCTCTTGGTCGCCAAATTCCGTAAGCTTGCACAAATCACGCAAAAGCAAGTGGATTCAGAGCATGCTACAAGACTTCTGGCGCAAATCGAAGCTGAAAACCGCCAATCGCTGCGCAACCAAGCCACCCGCGCTGGCTATATACCGAATGGCGATGGCACAGTCACAGACACGCAAACACAGCTGATGTGGATGCAATGCGCCGAAGGGCAAGAAGGCCCGCAGTGTGAGGGGCAGGTGCTGCTCTACACATGGGATTCGGCCATGGGTGTTCCTACAAAATTGAACGAGCGCGCAGGCTTTGCTGGCTACACCGATTGGCGGCTACCCACTGCAGTAGAGCTGCAAAGCTTGGTTCGCACAGATTCGCACCCCACCATCTGCAACGAAGCCTTTCCCAACGCATCGGTGACCTTGATTTGGTCTTCTACACTGGAGCGAGAGGATGCTCGCGAGGCGTGGAATGTGTATTTCGGCACCGGTAGCATGGGCAGCAATGATCGCGATAATCACTATGCAGTGCGCTTGGTGCGCACGGCTTTGCAAGATAAGGCTGTAATAATTGTCGATACGAAGCGACAAAAAGGCTGAACTTAGCTGCCTCGTGCGCCTCTTAGCACTATATGTTGATATCTAAAAAATACTTTTGAATACCTTAATAACCATAACAAGCGCTATATTATTTGTAGCTATACAAGCAATAAATACGCCGGCTAATGCTCAATTTGCTGCCAAAAATGCATCAAAAGAAATTGTAACAACAGAACGCGCCCGCGCAGAGCTGATGGCGTATGCGCCGCAAGGTGTGACGGTAAGTTTGGACGACAAAATCACGCCAAACACGGTTTGGGTCGGTTTGCAGCTGGCGCATCAGCCACTTTGGCACACCTATTGGAAGAATTCTGGCGATTCTGGCCTGCCCACGCAGCTGATGTGGACGCTGCCCGTGGGCGTGATGGCTGGCGATATTGCTTGGCCCGCGCCTAAAAAAATAAAAATTGGCAGTCTGACGAATTTTGGCTACGAAGGAACAGTCTTGTTGGCGGTGCCGCTGATAATCACCCCAGCGTTCAAGCCATCGTTGCTCAACAGCAATTTAGACATCAAACTCAAAGCACAGTGGCTGATTTGCAAAGAAGAATGCATTCCGGAAGAAGGCGAATTTGCGCTGAGTATCCCGACCAAAGGCTCAACTGCTATCCATACCGCAGCATTTGAAGCGGCATGGAAGGCGCAACCCAAGCCATTGGTGGGTGATGTGGGCGGTGGTATGCTGACCAGCCGAGCGCAGATTGATGGTAATGAGTTGAAGTTTGAGCTGCAAGGTTTGCCGGCCGAGTTACGCGGAAAAACGCTAGATTTTTACCCTGAAACGGCTGAAGTCATAGAAAACAGCGCCCCCGGGAAGCAGGAATGGCAAGGCGCGGTGTGGCAGCTGAGTTTGCCACTGTCCAGCCAGCGCAGCCAAAGCCCAGCGGTCATGCCGTTGGTGCTTAAAGTTGGTGAACAATCTTGGCGTACAGAAGTTGCCGTGCAAGGCGTGTGGCCCAAAGTGGCCGCTGCAGCGACTGTTTCACCAGGCCTCGCGGCTGCGTTGGCTGAAAACAAGGCGGCTGTGCCAAATGCCAATTTAACCGCTGCACCTGTTAATTTGACCCTGATTGCCGCTTTGCTGGGTGCGCTGTTGGGTGGTTTGATTTTGAACCTGATGCCCTGCGTTTTCCCCGTCTTGGCGCTCAAAGTGGTGGGTTTCACGAAGCATGCCAGTGATGACAAAGCGCATCGCAGAAGCGGCATCGCATACTTTGCCGGCGTCGTGCTGTCCTTTGTGGCCTTGGGTGCGGTCTTTTTAGCGCTGCGGGCGGCAGGCGAGCAGCTTGGGTGGGGCTTTCAGCTGCAAAACCCGTTGGTGGTGGCCGGTCTGGCGGTGTTGTTCACGGTGTTGGGTATGAATTTGGCGGGGCTGTTTGAGTTTGGCAGCGTGTTGCCGTCGAGTGTGGCAGCTGCACGGGCGAAGAATCCGACAGTTGATTCGTTTTTGTCGGGCGTGTTGGCTGTAGCCGTGGCTTCGCCCTGCACAGCGCCGTTCATGGGTGCCTCGCTGGGTTTTGCTTTGGGTTTGCCAGCGTGGGAAGCCTTGTTGATTTTTGCCGCCATTGGCGTAGGTATGGCGCTGCCGTACGTGGCGGCCAGCTTTATTCCCGCCGTGGCACGCGCTTTGCCCAAGCCGGGTGCGTGGATGGACACGTTTAAAAAGTTCATGGCTTTCCCCATGTTTGCCACCGTGGTTTGGCTGGTGTGGGTGCTCGGGCAGCAAAGCGGCATTGACGGTGCCGGCGCACTCTTGGCGATTCTGCTGATGCTGTGCATGCTGCTGTGGGCGCTGAGCTTGCACGGCAAGTCAAAGTTTTATTTTGCTACTATTTCAATAGCAGTATTAGCATATATCACGCCGGCTATAGGTGTAAATATCATCAAAAATGTAGGTATTCCAGCCGCTTCATCACAAACGGGTGACATAACGGGTGAACGATGGCAAGCATGGGAACCGGGGCGTGTGGATCAGCTATTAGCCAAAGGTCAACCCGTCTTCGTCGACTTCACCGCCGCGTGGTGCGTGACCTGCCAATTCAACAAAAAATCCACGTTGTCCAAGCCCGAATTGCTCGCTGAGTTTGATGCCAAAAAAGTGCAATTGCTACGCGCCGATTGGACGCGGCGCGACCCCGCCATAGGTGCTGCGTTACGCGACTTGGGCCGCAGCGGCGTGCCCGTTTATGTGCTCTACGCCCCCGGCAAAGCGCCACAAGTATTGTCTGAAATCATCAGTGTGGATGATGTGCGTGCTGCGCTAGGAAAAATTTAAAAGAATTTCAGAAAACTTTAAATATGAATCAATCAGACATTCTTCACATCCTAAAAACCTGCAAAACCATCGCTGTGGTCGGTTTGTCCCCCAAAGTGCACCGAGACAGTTACGAGGTGGCCGAGTACATGCAGTCGCAGGGCTACAGAATCATGCCCATCAACCCCGTGGCGGCAGCGTCAAACGAGCTGATTTTGGGCGAGAAGGTCTATTCCACCTTGTTAGAGGCCGCAAAGGTCGAAAAAATCGACTTGGTCGATTGCTTTCGTAACAGCGAAGATATTCCACCGATTGCCACGGAAGCGGTGCAAATCAAAGCGAAAGTGCTGTGGATGCAGCTGGGGATTGACAACGAAAGCGCTAAAGCCGAAGCAGAAGCCGCAGGCTTGGCGGTGGTTGAAAACCGGTGCTTGCTGATTGAGCATCGCCGCGTTAAACACTTGCTGAATACCTGATAAGTACTTGAAATTGCCTGAGATAATGAGGTTATGACTTCAATTACTTCACCGCTGCACGATTTCAGCCACGTACAAAACCCAACTTTCCTTCAGGCCTGCATGCGCCAAGCCTCTGACCACACGCCGGTGTGGCTGATGCGCCAAGCAGGCCGCTATTTACCCGAATACCGCGAAACCCGCGCCAAAGCCGGTAGTTTTATGGGGCTGGCGACGAATAGGGATTACGCGACCGAAGTAACTCTGCAGCCGCTGGCACGCTACAAGTTGGATGCGGCTATTTTGTTCAGCGATATTTTGACAATTCCAGACGCAATGGGCCTAGGCCTCAGCTTTGCTTTAGGTGAGGGTCCTAAATTTGCCCATAATGTGCGCGACGAAGCCGCCGTAGCCAAGCTGGCTGTGCCGGACATGGACAAGCTGCGCTACGTGTTTGATGCCGTATCGTCAATCCGCAAAGCGCTGACGGGGGCGGACGGGCGCGGAAGCGTGCCTTTGATCGGTTTTTCGGGCAGCCCGTGGACACTAGCGTGTTATATGGCTGAGGGCGCGGGGTCTGACGACTACCGCCATGTCAAAACCCTGATGTACAGCCGCCCAGACTTGATGCACCGCATGCTGGCGATCAACGCAGACTCCGTAGCCTTGTATCTGAACACCCAAATCGACGCTGGCGCGCAAGCGGTGATGATTTTTGACAGCTGGGGCGGCGTGCTGGCTGATGGCGCGTTTCAAGAATTCAGTTTGGCTTATACCAAGCGCGTGCTTGCTCAATTAAAACGCACACACAACGGCAAAGCAGATGGCATCGTCATCCCGCGCATCGTGTTTACCAAAGGTGGCGCGCTGTGGTTGGACGAGATGGGTGGGTTAGATTGCGACGTGCTGGGGCTGGATTGGACGGCGAATTTGACCAAAGCCCGTGCCATGGTTGGTGGGACTGTCGGCGGGGCTGGCAAAGCGCTGCAGGGTAATATCGACCCGAACGTTCTGTTTGCCACCCCAAGCGTAATTCAAGCCGAAGTTGCCAAAGTGTTAAACAGCTTCGGCCAGCCACACACTGACAAAACCACCACCGGTGCTACACATATTTTTAACCTCGGCCACGGAATCAGCCAGTTCACACCACCTGAAAATGTAGCAGTGCTGGTGGATGCGGTGCATGAACAGTCAATCAAACAACGTTCAGCACAAAAATAGAGAAAATTCAAAATATTTTTATCGACTTATTAACAAAAAATGCTGCCCCGCAGCAAATATGTCAAAACTGTCACAATCTTTGCTATCAAACAAATAGCATTCGTAAGCTGTTGATTTATAAGGGTTTAATTTTCTGCCCGAATTCTGTGCAAAATGTCACATGTGTTTGTTTATGCGGGTTTAGACGCACTATCGACTAACTATCAACAAAGTTATCCACAGAAACTGTAGGTAAGCTCCTACGCGTATACAAATCAACAACTTAGTAAGATTTTTTAAAGCAAAAATACGTGAAATCAAGCCAAGTGACCACTAAAACTTTGATCCTAGCTGCAGGCCGTGGCGAGCGGATGCGTCCTCTGACCGACCATACGCCCAAACCGCTGCTGCAAGTGCGCGGTAAGCCATTGATGCAGTGGTCTATGGAAGGGTTGGCATGGGGGGACTTTACAGACTTCGTGGTCAACACCGCATGGTTGGGGGAGAAGGTCTCTGCGCATTTTGGCGATAAATTTGAGTTATTCATGCCTTTTGGGGTCAATTTAAGCACCAAGCCGGCGTATTTATTGCCTGAGAAGCTATCAAAAAGTGAGCAAATAAAGAACGATTCTGCCACTGTAAATATCCGCTATTCGCACGAAGGACGCGACTTTGGCGGCGCACTGGAGACGGCGGGGGGCATCGTTCGGGCGTTGCCGATGTTGTGTGAGCGTGAAGATGATGATATTTTTTGGGTTCTGGCTGGAGATGTCTTCGCGCCTGATTTTGTATTTGCACAAGATGCCGTCGATAAATTTATAGCTAGTGGTAAGTTGGCGCACATTTGGCTGGTGCCGAACCCAGAGCACAATCTCAAAGGCGATTTTGGACTTCAATCAGATGGTTTGGCCTTGAATGAGGCCTCTTTAGGTGGTCAAAAATACACCTTCAGCACCATCGCGCTGTACCGCAAGTCCTTGTTTTCATTGCCTTATTGCGATATTCCCGAAGGCAACCCTTACGGTATCAAAGCCGCCTTAGCGCCGCTGCTCAGAAAAGCCATTGCCGAACAGAAGGTGAGCGGCGAGTTGTACACTGGCGCATGGACAGATGTGGGGACGCCTGAGCGCTTGGCGCAGATCAATCAAATGACTACAACTGAGTAAATTTCACTTCGTAAATTCTAAAAAAACCTAGTAAATATATGACTACAAACACCATTTACGCCACCCGTCGCGCCCGATTCGCTGCTTCATTAGGCGCCGATGGCATCGCCATCATCCCGACCGCGCCCGAGCGCCCGCGAAACCGCGACAGCGACTTTTTGTACCGTTTTGACAGCTATTTCCATTATTTAACGGGTTTCAAAGAACCCAATGCGACCTTGGTCATCACTGGGGATGGCAAATCAACACTGTTTTGCGCACCGAAAGACATGGAGCGTGAGATTTGGGATGGTTTTAGACTCGGGCCAACCTCCGCCCCAGCAGCTTTGGGCATTGATGCGGCGTATTCCTGTGTGGAGTTGGATGCACTGTTGCCGAAATTGCTAGAAAACAAATCTGCTGTTTATTACCCGTTTGCGATTTATCCAGGGCTAGAAACGCAAGTCGACGGCTGGCTCGCCAAAGTCCGCGCCCGCGTGCGCTACGGCGCGTTGTGCCCTGAAACCCAGCGCGATGCCTGCGCAGTGCTGGACGAAATGCGCATGATCAAAGACGTAGCCGAACAAGCCACCATGCGCCGTGCCGCGCAAATCAGCGCGGCTGGTCATATTCGCGCTATGCAGCGCAGCGCCCAGATGCTGCGCGACGGCAAAGTCGTGCGCGAATATCACTTAGACGCCGAGCTACTGCACGAATTTCGCCAGCAGGGCTCGCAATACTCCGCCTACAGTGCCATCGTCGCCGCCGGTGCCAATGCCTGCGTGCTGCATTACCGTGCCGATGACGCACCCGTCAAAAGTGGTGATTTGGTGTTGATAGACGCCGGCTGCGAGCTAGATGGCTACGCCAGCGACATCACCCGCACCTTCCCGGCTAACGGCAAGTTCACCGGACCGCAGCGTGCGCTGTATGACATTGTGTTGGCTAGTCAAGAAGCGGCAGTTGCGGTCACCAAACCCGGATCACGGTTCATTGATCCGCACGAAGCAGCCGTCAAAGTCTTGGCGCAAGGTATGTTAGACGTGGGCTTGCTCGACAAAAACAAAGTTGGCAGCCTGCAAGACGTCATCGAAAAGCGCGCGTATTTTGCTTTCTACATGCACCGCACGGGTCACTGGTTGGGTATGGATGTGCACGATTGCGGTGGTTACAACGAGCCGTCTGAGTTGGGCAACACGACACAACGCACAGACCCCCTGAGCAACGAACTCATCACCAACCGCCCCAGCCGTATCCTACGCCCCGGCATGGTTTTGACCATCGAACCCGGTATCTACGTTCGACCTGCCGCTGGTGTGCCCGAACAGTTCCACAACATCGGTATCCGCATCGAAGACGACGCGATTGTGAATGAGGGTGGCTGCGAGCTGATCAGCCGTGGCGTGCCGGTGAAGGCGGGTGAAATTGAAGCATTGATGAAGTCATAATCTGACTAATAATAAACAGTTAAACAAAAGGAGACACCCATGAAAACCACTTTCAAACTACTTGCAACCAGCTGTATCGCTGGATTAATGGCTTTGGGCGGCGTCAGCACGCAGGCGCAATCCTTTCCATCAAAACCACTCAAATTCGTCGTCCCCTTCCCAGCTGGTAGTGCGACAGACAGCGTTGGTCGCATCGTAGCGCAGGCCATGAGTGAAGCGCTTGGACAACCGATTGCAGTGGACAACAAAGCGGGGGCGAATGGCATTCCGGGGGCGGATTTTGTGAAGTCGGCGACGGCTGACCCTTACACGCTGCTGGTGACGACCAGCACCACGCAAGCGGCGAATGTGAGCTTGTACAAAAAGCTACCTTATGACCCTGTGAAAGATTTCACACCGATTGGCATGATTGGCAACACGGGGTTTATTTTGATGGTGAAGCCGGAGTTTCCAGCGAAGGATATGAAAGAGTTTGTCGCTTATGCCAAGGCGAACAAGCTGGCTTATGGTCACGGCTCATCGGGTTCATTGGTGTCTGGCGCGTTGGTGGCGCAGCTGGGTGGGTTTGAGGCTTTGGGCGTGCCGTATAAAGGCATTCCACCCGCGTTGACTGATTTGATGGGTGGGCAATTGCAGTTTGCGTTTGCCGACGTGGGTAACGCGATGACGCAAATCAACGGTGGGCGTTTGCGTGGCTTGGGTGTGACAACGGCTGTGCGTGCGGGCAAAGCGCCTAACATTCCACCGATTGGCGACACGGTGAAGGGATACGAAGTCAGCGCTTGGTTTGCGCTGATGGCACCTGCCAATATCCCTGCGGCTGATGCCAAGAAGTTGGGCGATACATTACGTGCTGTTTTGGCGAAGCCCGAAGTCAAAGAAAAACTGGCGAATGCTGGCATTGATTTGGATGTGCAAGACAGCGCTGCGTTGGCGCGGATTATTGATGCTGAGATCAAAAAATGGTCTGGCTGGGTGAAGTTGGCAGGCATCGCGCCAGAGTGAACGACATAAATCAAGGTGCTAATCAAGGCGCGCTGAGCGGCTATCGTATCGTAGACCTCACAGGCGTTGTCCTCGGCCCCTACGCCACGCAGATATTGGGTGACTATGGTGCAGATGTTATCAAGGTCGAGCCGCCCAGTGGCGACATCATGCGCCATGCTGGGCCAATGCAACATGCGGGGATGGGGCATATTTTCATCAATGCAAATCGCAACAAGCGCTCCATCGTTTTAGATTTGAAAAAGCCGCGCGAGCATGCGGCTTTACTCAAACTGTGTGAAACCGCTGATGTGCTGACCTTTAATATTCGCCCCGGCTCCATGGCGCGGCTGGCGCTAAGCTACGAGGATTTAGAAAAAATCAACCCGCGGCTGATTTATTGTGGCGCTTACGGCTACTCTGAAGGTGGCCCGTATTCTGATTTCCCAGCCTATGATGACTTGATTCAGGGCGCAGCGTGTATTCCTTGGTTGATGACGCAAAGCGGCAGCACTGAACCGCGCTATGTGCCTGCTACGTTTGCGGACCGTGTGACAGCGTTGAACATGGTGCATGCGGTGATGGCGGCTATCATTGCACGTGACAAAAAGGGTGGCACGGGGCTAGGGCAAAGCGTTGAAGTGCCGATGTTTGAGTGTTTGCTGCAGTTTGTGCTGGGTGAGCATTTGGGCGGTGAGACGTGGCAACCACCAGTCACCGCATCGCTCGGTGAAGAGATGGGGAATATGGGACACAGTCGGATGCTGTCACCCAATCGCAAACCGTATAAAACCAGTGATGGCTATGTTTGCGCACTGATGTACAACGACGCGCACTGGCGGAGTTTTCTGGAGTTGATAGGTGAGGGTGAGCGTTTCATGCAAGATGCGCGTTTCACTACGCAATCAGCACGGATAAAACATATCGACGAGTTGTATGCGTTCGTGCAAACCAAGCTGCGGTTGCAAACCAGTGCGCATTGGTTGAAGGTTTTAGTTGCCAGCGACATTCCTGTGATGCCGATGATGAAGTTGCCAGATTTATTGACCGACCCGCATTTGGCTGCGACGGGTGGTTGGGTAGATGTTCAGCACCCGTTTGAGGGAAAGCTGCGGCAACTGCGCCCACCAGTTCGTATGAGCGATACGCCAACAGCTATTTCTCGACCTGCCCCTAAGTTGGGTGAACACACAGCCGAAATTCTGCAAGAAATCAACATGGTTGTTTAAGTTGAGTGTCTAGAATGAGTGCTCAATTGCAACAAATCCATCCAACAGGGTGTTTGCACAGCGTCAACACGGGTAAAGCTAAACCATTGCTGATGGGTGGTCGGCGAAGCCTAAGTGTTGCGAAGGCGCTGGATGCGAAATGGGCGAAGCATGCGCGTTGACACCCAAGCTGCGCTTGAAGCCAAAGCATTGACAACCTTAGGGCAGCTTAAAGCGGGGCTATTAGTTGGCATCCGGCGCCTGGATTTGTCATGCGGACTGACTGAGTTTCCACGCGAAATTTTTGACTTGGCAGATTCGCTTGAAATTTTGAATCTTTCTGGCAATAGCTTGACCAGCTTACCGCATGATTTGCCGCGTTTGCACAAACTAAATATTCTGTTCTGCTCCAATAACCTGTTTACCGAATTGCCCAAAGTGCTTGGGCAATGCAAAAAACTAACGATGGTTGGCTTTAAAGCGAATCAGATCAGCAGGGTGCCAGATGAGGCGCTTGCCCCTACGTTGCGATGGTTGATTTTGACTGATAACCGAATTCAAAATCTGCCAAGCAGTATTGGGCAATGCCTGCAAATGCAAAAGCTGATGTTAGCGGGTAACCAGCTTAGTGAATTGCCCGTTGAACTAGCTGGATGCAGCAATCTTGAGTTGCTGCGGTTGTCAGCGAACCGATTTAATGTTTTGCCATCTTGGATACTGACAATGCCTAACTTAGCATGGTTGGCAATAGCGGTAAATCCATTGACAGACGGTTTTGAAGCGACTAGAGAAGCCCCCTTGATTGCAAGTGTGGATTGGCGGCAATTAGAGTTGGGTGCACAACTAGGCGAGGGTGCCTCAGGCGTGATTTACCAAGCTAAGATGCAGCAAACGAATTTACCTAGCGTAGAAGTAGCCGTCAAAGTATTCAAAAGTGCCGTGACCAGTGATGGTATGCCGCGCAGCGAAATGGCAGCCAATATCGCCGTGGGTTTGCATCCGCATGTTGTCGGGGTCTTGGGAAAAATTAAACATCATCCTGAAAGTGCGCAGGGCTTGGTCATGCCCTTGATTTCAGCTGACTACACCAACCTTGCTCAACCACCCAGCTTAGATTCGTGTACGCGGGATGTGTATGCGCAAAATACAGCTTTTAGCTTGTCGCAGCTTTGTGAAATCGCAAATAGCGTTAGTAGCGCTGCCGCGCACTTACATGCTTGCGGCGTTTTGCACGGTGATTTGTATGCGCACAATATTTTGCGCAACGTAGTAGGGCATAGCTTTTTGGGTGATTTTGGTGCGGCATCATTTTTATCAATGAAAGATGCAGTTACTTCGCTAGCGCTGCAACGCATTGAGGTACGGGCATTCGGCATTTTTCTGGACGAGCTGTTGGCGCATTGTCGCGAATTAGAGGGTGATACACATCAAGCTGTCAGGGCGAAGCTAGCTGAATTGCACCAGAAATGCACACAAACGAAGGTGTCTGCACGCCCGTTACTGGCAGATGTAGTTCGCGAACTATCTGCGCTTCAACATCACATCGAAGTTACTAGCAGCATCTCGTAGTCTTCAGTTGTCGCAATCCGTGGATTTGTTTTGTGGCAATGGTCCGCCAGCGCGCCTTTGATGATGTTGGCGAACCAGTCGTGCTTTACACCCAAAGCATCCAAACCGGTGGGCAAGCCAAGACGCGCATTCATGTCTTTGATGGCGGAGGGAATGTCGCTGCCGGATGTCAAACCCATGGCCTGCGCCATGCGTTGCAAGCGGTGCTCGTTTTGAATAGATGTCGCGGTTGCGTTGAAGCTAACAACAGCCGGTAAAAACATCGCGTTCAACGTGCCGTGGTGAAGCCCAGGGTTAACGCCGCCCAAGCTGTGACTCAGACTATGTACACAGCCTAATCCTTTTTGAAAAGCCATCGCGCCCTGCATTGATGCGCTCATCATGTTCATGCGCGCATCAATGTCGTTGCCGTTATTTGTCGCACGTTCGATGTTTGCCCACGCACGTGTTAAGCCGTCTAAGCCAATGCCATCAGCGGGCGGATTGAAAGCAGGAGCCATGAAGGTTTCCATGCAATGCGCCACAGCATCCATGCCTGTTGCAGCCGTTAATTTTGCTGGTAAACCGAGGGTGAGTTCAGGGTCGCAAATCGCAGCTTTGGGCACCAAATGCCATGAGTGGAAGCCCAGCTTTCGGTGATCATCCACAATCAAAATCGCGCCACGAGCCACTTCACTGCCCGTGCCACTGGTGGTGGGTACAGCGATTAATGGTGCTGCACGGTCTGTGATCAGCAAAGAGCCGCCTTCGATAGTTGCGTAAGTATTCAATGGACCTTCATGGGTCGCAGCAATTGCCACACCTTTAGCGCAATCAATAGACGAGCCGCCACCCACAGCAATCAATCCGTCACATTTATTGGTTTTGTAGCTGGCAGCAGCCGCGCGCACGGCAGCTTCTGTTGGGTTGGATGGCGTTTGGTCAAACACTGCTACCGTCATGCCTGGCAGATTATCCAATGCCTTTTGCAGAATGCCCGCAGCTTTTACGCCTTGGTCGGTGATGATGAGTGGACGGCTGATGCCTACACGCTCGCACTCTTGCTTTAGTAATTTGATAGCACCAGCTTCAAATTGAATGTGTGTGACGTAATAAATAAAAGCCATGAAACTACCTTACAAAAATTCTCATACGGTTTCTTATGATCTTAACGCACTAACCATTTTCTACTAGCATAGCTCAAAGCATCTACTAAAGCTACCAAGGCTAACATCGCCACCAAGATCGAAGAAGTTTTGCTCATTTGGAACAAGCCCATGTGGAATGCCAGCATTTGACCTAGCCCGCCGCCGCCCACCACGCCGAGCACGGCCGCTGCGCGAATATTGTTTTCCCAGCGGTAGAGCGTGTAACTCATAAGCTGGGGAATGATTTGCGGCAAAGTGGCATACCAAAAGATGCGACCTTCACCAACGCCGCGTGTGCGTAATGCGAAGGCTGGTCCGGGTGGCGCGTTCTCGATGCTTTCGGCAAACAATCTGCCGAGCACACCGGCGGTGTGAAGGCCTAAGGCCAATGTGCCCGCAAAAGGGCCAAGACCAGCGGCTATTAACAGGAGGGCGGCCCATACCAATTCTGGAATGCTGCGTAATGCGTTGAGCAGCAAACGCGCAGAACCTTTGAAATAGGCCTTGTCGCCCTCATGCGTTTTACTGGCAGGGAGTGCAATAAGTAAGCCGAGGATGGCAGCGATGATCGTCCCTAGCAAAGACATAGCCAAAGTCTCAAGTGAAGCTACCCATAGCTTGGCAACAAATTTGCTAGAAAAATCCGGTGACATCAGCTCACCAATGAATTTACCCATGAGATTGGCAGACTCAAAGCTAAAGAGCTGTGCCCATTGCAGGTTCAAAGTCCAAAAACTGGCAATGGTTAAAACAAGCAGACCAAAAATAAACCAGCAAGCCTTGCAGCGTGCATCAAACAGCTTTGGGGGAAGTTTGTAAATCTCGTTGGCCGCTTCTTTGGTGAAACTGTTCATCCAAGCTCCTTCCGAAGCCATGAGCTTGCTTTGTCAGCCAGCCAAACAAGCAGCATAAAAACCAGTAACAGCGTGGCCACTTCGCTGCCTTTGAACATCTTCATCGAATTGTCAAGTTGCTGCCCTAAGCCGCCCGCACCCACAAAGCCAAGTACCGCGCTGGAGCGAATCGCACATTCCCAGCGATAGACCGTGTAGCTTGTCAATTCGGCAGCATTCTGCGGCAGCAAGCCATAAAAGAATGCCTGCAAACGTCCGCCTCCGTTGCGCATCAGCGATTGCGTGGCATGCGCTTCGCCACTTTCCAAAATTTCGGTGTAAACCTTGCCCAGCATCCCCGCATACGTGAGCGCAATTGCCAACACCCCCGCCGTCGACCCTAGGCCCACCACGCGCACAAACACCAGTGCCCACACCAACTCAGGCACGCTGCGCAAAACAATCAGCAGCCAACGAATCGCTTGGCGTAAAACGCTTGGCATCCAAGCCATCTTGCCCGAGAGCTGAGATACTGACAGCGCTGATGTGCCGAGCAGCGTGAGCGGAATAGCCAGCACCAACGCCAGCGCGATACCGGCCGTTGCCATGGCCACCGTACGCCAGGTCTCGAAGGCGATGAGTTTTAAAAATTCTGTGTCGTGGGCTGGCGGGAAAAAATCGCTTAAAAAGTTACCCATCACCTTACGGCTTTCGGGATGCCAAAGCAGCCAAGGCTTGAATTCAGTGATCGCAAGCAACGGCCAAAGCAATAGCACAGCCGCCACCAGCCAGAAGACGCGGCCTTGCCAAGCCGGATCGCGCTGAGTAAGGGAAGCCAAAGGTAAAACGGCGCTCATCGCTTTAATTCGATTAAATTCGATCTATCGGCAATGCATCACAGCAGGCTGGCCAGGTTGCACATGTTGCTCAGGAAACTCATTCACTGGTGCAGGGCCAAACAGCTCGATCTCATGCTGAGAGTACAGCATATCTAAATGCTCTCGTGTAACTTGCGCAGCGGGTAAGTCAAAAGAGACCTTACCATCACGTAGACCCAAAATGCGCGGGAATGAGGCCAAGGCGCGCTCGACCTGATGCAAGCTGCAAACCAGCGTAGCGCCGCGCTCTCGCGAGCTGCGCGTGAGCACCTCCAGCGCTTGCGTAGCGCGTGTAGGGTCCAGTGCAGACAGAGGCTCATCAATCAACCAGAGCTTGGCATTCGATGCAAGTAGTCGAGCGAGACCGACGCGCTGGCGCTCCCCGCCGGAGAGGCGATCCACCCGCTCAAAAATCTTCTCATCCAAATCAAAAGCTTTCAAGGCATCGTGAGCCACTGGAATTTCTAAAGGATAAAACAGCGAGTGCAGACTATGCACTAAACCCATCTGTGGCAAACGTCCAGCCAGTACCGAGGTGACAACCCGCTGGCGCGGCGGCAATGGTGGCACCTGTGGCGCTAAAAAAAGCTGGCCGCGCAAAACCTGCAAAGCGGTGCGCGGCAGCTTCCAAGGATCTTGACCAGAGAGTGCCAATTGCCCGCTCGCAGGTTTCAAGGCACAGGCTACTGCATGCAAAAACGTCGTCTTACCCGCGCCCGACGGCCCGATAACTGCGACTTGCTCACCCTCTTGTATCAGTATCGTGGCATCGCGCAACGCGGGCACAGAATCATCTTTAGCAGCAGGATGGCGAGCGCTTAAATGTTGGAGTTGAATTTGCAAATCGGAAACCTGAGAAAACCTAAGAAAGACGGAAAAGAACAATAAACGCTATTAAAGCAGACCGGCGCTCTTGGCAGCGGTTTCTAGGCCTTTGTAATTCTCAGGTTTAGTGGGCACATAGCGCGTGGCGCGATTGAGTTGGAGAATTTCTTTGCCTTCTGCAGTATTGGCATTCAGATCTAAAAGCGCTTTGGTGATTTTTTCACGCAAAGCTGATGGCATGTCAGCATGCACGCTCCAGTTGTAATTGAAATACGGCGGTGTAGTGTAGAACACATTCACAGCAGCGGTATCCACCTTCTTTTCATCGACGAATTTTTTCCAAACGGTCATATCCAGTGCAGCAGCTGCCACACGGCCACTGACCACGGAGGCAATTGTTGCGTCATGTGCGCCCGAGAAGGCCACACGTTTAAAATCTTTTTCAGGATCAATCTTTGCTTCGAGCAAGAAACTGCGCGGCATCAAATGACCCGATGTGCTGCTTTGCGAACCGAAGGAAATGTCTTTGCCCTTCATGTCCGCCAAGGTTTTGATGCCTGAATCCGTTTTTGCAATGAAGACAGATTGAAAACGCGTATCTTCCTCGCGTTGGGCGATCGGAATGATCTTGCCGCCCGAGCGGAGTGAGGCTTGCACATGCGTAAAGCCGCCAAACCACACCAAATCTACCCGTTTGTTCACCAGAGCTTCTACAGCGGCAGGGTAATCCGATACTGGCGTGAATTCCACCTTCATTCCCAGCTGCTTTTCAAGATAATTAGCCAGTGGCGTGAATTTACGCACTTGTTCGGTAGCGGCTTCTTCTGGAATGGTGGTGACTTTGAGAACAGCTTGGGCAAAGGCTGCGGCACTGAATGTAGCTAGCAAGCCAATGGCTAGAGACCGCAAACCACGCGATACAGAGCTTGAAAATTGAAAATGCATAAAAATCCTCTTTAAAAATGAGCTATGACACAAGATTAAACTCGAATTTCAACTTTCTTGCAGGCTAACAAGCTTTTTCCTTTAGGTGTAGGAAGTGGGCTGTTAGCGCGACTGCTATAGTTAACTAAATATCCAAACATTACGATCATTTCAACCTATGTCTGTCGCGATAAATTCAAAAACCAGCCCTGAATTCATACAACACTATGTTGAAAATCAAGCAGCAGTACGTGCAGAGTTGCAACAAGGCTTGCTCACTGCAAACGCCACCACCTCTCCCAAGTATTTGTACGATGCTTTAGGCTCACGCTTGTTTGAGGCCATCACCGAGCTACCCGAGTATTACCCTACCCGTGTGGAAGCATCGATTTTTGATCAATTCTTGTCCGACATGGCGCAAACTGCAGGGCTGGGTCACACCTTGATTGACTTGGGTGCCGGCAATTGCGAAAAAGCAGCACGCATGTTCGATGCGCTTCGCCCCGCCAAATACGTGGCGGTTGATATTTCTGTCGAATTTTTGAAGCAAGCACTAACCAGCTTACAACGCCAAAATCCTGATTTACCCATGCTAGGTCTAGGCATGGATTTTTCTTCTAATTTGACCTTGCCTTCTGAGGTAGACGCAGATAAGGGAAAAGGTAAAGGAACTCGCTTATTTTTCTACCCCGGCAGCAGCATTGGTAACTTCACACCTGCTGATGCGTTGCCGTTTTTGAAGCAAATCCACTCAGCTTGCGATGATCAAGGTGGTTTGTTGATAGGCGTTGATTTGGTCAAATCGAGCACTGTTTTGCAAGCTGCTTATGACGATGCATTGGGTGTGACAGCCGCTTTTAATCGCAATATGCTATTGCACATCAACAAGCTGTTAGGGAGTGATTTCAATATCAACCAATGGCAACATCGCGCCTTGTTCAACACCGAGTTATCGCGCATTGAAATGCATTTAGACACCTTGCAAGACTTGACAGTTCGATGGCCAGGCGGCGAGCGCAAGTTTGCCAAAGGGCAGGGCATTCACACTGAAAATTCGTACAAATACACGGTTGAATCGTTCACGCAGTTGCTCAAAAATGCAGGTTTTCTGGATGTGAAGCCTTGGCAAGATGCGAGTCAGCAGTTTTGTGTGCTTTGGGCGCAGGCTTAAATCTGATTATAACTTGCAAGTCCGAAGCCCAGCATAAATATCCGTTCTATCGGGTGTGAAGTAATTTCGGTATCTTGCGTTTTTCATCATCGGCTCTGTAGTCAAGCAAGCACCGCGCAGCACTTGGCGAGTGCCAAACCAGGGCTCAGAATAGTCTTGGTAGGGGTGCGCTACAAAGCCAGGGTAGGGGATAAATGTACTGCTTGTCCATTCCCACACTTCGCCCCAGTGAAATTGGTCAGTCTTTGCGGCAGTGGATGATGTTGCTGCCAATTCCCACTCTGCTTCTGATGGTAATCTGCGCCCTGCCCAAGCACTGTAGCTTTGAGCGTCATCAAGGTTGATATGCACCGCTGCAGCTTCTAAATCTAGTGCTTTCCAAACGCCAAATACCTGGTTTTCGTAACCCATTGCACTTTTACGAACATAGCGGGGCAAGTTACGAGCCGTAGCTTCTACAAACCTCAAATACTCACCCCAATTCACACACCGGCTGTCAATATCAAACGCGGCCACCTCTACTGGGTGTACGCCTAGCTCATTGTCGAAAGCAAAGCCTGAATCTTGATAGCCTAAGTAAATTGTTTGTTTTAGATGATGAAATTGGCACTTAGCCGTCGTATTTGCTGTCTGTATAGCTATATTATTAATAGCAAAATGATTTGAAATATCAACGCCTAAAACTTGTGCCATGTAAATAGCCGCTTCTAAATGCATGGCTTCATGGAACAAAACCAGCCGGTAAAAGTACAGCGCGTCATTGCTGTCGCCGGATTTGGCCAGCAAGTCCAAAGTTTGCCGCAAAGTTTTAGCGAGGTAGGCTTTGCAGGCGACAGGTTCTAGCAGTTTCAAGTGCCAACGCGTCTCATGCGGCACCGTACTAGAGTTGTACAAGCTGTCTGCTTCTGCAAAGACGGATGGCAAGCGCGCATGTTTTGTATCGTAATGAATACCTAGGTGTCGCTGCTGATTACGCCCAATCCAAAATTCTTGAAACCAAGCCAAATGCCCGAGTTCCCACAGCGGCGGATTCAACTCATCGGCATAAGGCACAACGAGCTTGTCGGCTGCTACATAGGCATCAAAGACAGCAAGAGTTTTGATGCGCAGGCTCTGCAAGCCGTCTGCAAGTTGCACGGCATTGGCTTTGCGCCAATTGATTGAGCTCTCGATAGCGTACTTACCGTGCATAATTTGAAGAATATGTTGTCGAAACCATCCATTTGTATCATCAGTCCCGCGCTTGCCGCTGCCAACAACGGTAACTGGCAAACTGCCAAGCGCTGGCAGCAAATGCTATCAAGCGATTATCACGTGGAAATTATGCTGCAATGGGATGGGCGACCTTTTGATGCGATGTTAGCGTTGCACGCACGCCGTTCGGCGGATTCGATAGCACAGTGGTCAGCTAAGTTCCC
>JANPLX010000084.1:0-21289 GCA_031422495.1 Polaromonas sp.
GTGCGCCCTGTGTACAAACGCGTAGACACCTGCGCGGCAGAGTTTGCGTCGAATACAGCGTATTTGTATTCGACCTACGAAGCTGTGCATCCGCTCAACACCAGCAGTGATTGTGAAGCTGCGCCGACGGATAAAAAGAAAATCATGGTGCTCGGTGGCGGTCCGAACCGCATCGGCCAAGGTATTGAGTTTGACTACTGCTGCGTCCACGCCGCGATGGCGATGCGCGAAGACGGCTACGAGACCATCATGGTCAACTGCAACCCAGAAACCGTTTCGACCGATTACGACACGTCTGATCGCTTGTATTTCGAGCCTGTGACGCTGGAAGATGTGCTGGAAATCGTCGCGATTGAAAAGCCTGTCGGCGTCATCGTGCAATACGGCGGTCAAACGCCTTTGAAGCTCGCTTTGGCGCTAGAAGCCAATGGCGTGCCCATCATCGGCACCACGCCAGACATGATTGACGCTGCGGAAGACCGCGAGCGTTTCTCTGCACTCTTGCGTGAGTTGAACTTGAAGCAGCCTCCGAACGCGACGGCGCGTACTGAACCCGAAGCGCTAGAAAAAGCCGCAACTTTGGGCTACCCGCTCGTTGTTCGCCCAAGCTATGTGCTGGGTGGCCGCGCGATGGAAATCGTCCATGAGCAGCGTGACCTAGAGCGCTACATGCGCGAAGCGGTCAAGGTCAGCCACGATTCTCCAGTCTTGCTGGATCGCTTTTTAAACGATGCGATTGAGTGTGATGTCGACGCCGTGCGCGACCACACTGGCCGCGTGTTCATTGGCGGTGTGATGGAGCACATCGAACAAGCGGGCGTGCACAGCGGCGACTCGGCTTGCTCTTTGCCACCGTATTACCTCACGGCTGCCACAATTGCCGAGATCAAACTCCAAACCGCTGCCATGGCCAAAGGCTTGAATGTGGTGGGTTTGATGAATGTTCAGTTTGCGATACAGCAGATCGACGGTAAGGATGTTATCTACGTGCTAGAAGTGAACCCGCGTGCCTCACGCACAGTGCCTTTCGTTTCAAAAGCGACAGGTATTCAGCTTGCCAAGGTGGCTGCACGATGTATGGTCGGCCAGTCGCTCGATGCACAAGGCATTGGTGCAGAGGTTACGCCACCGTATTTCAGCGTCAAAGAAGCGGTTTTCCCCTTCGTCAAGTTCCCAGGTGTCGATACGATTCTGGGGCCTGAGATGAAATCAACGGGCGAAGTGATGGGCGTTGGCAAGACTTTTGGTGAAGCTTTCGTCAAAGCGCAACTCGGCGCAGGAACGAAATTACCGCGTGCCACTGACAAGGTTAAGAAGGTGTTTTTAACCGTTAAAAACAATGACAAACAGCGTGCAGTCGAAGTAGCACGTGCCTTAGTTGCTATGAATTTTGAATTGGTGGCGACTACGGGTACTGCTAATGCGATCAACACCTCTGGCATTAAATGTGCAGTCGTCAACAAAGTCGCGCAGGGCCGTCCGCACATTGTCGACATGATTAAAAACAACGAAATTGCGATGGTTATCAATACGGTGGAAGAGCGCCGCAATGCGATCGCCGATTCACGAGCGATTCGTACCTCGTCACTCTTGGCGCGTGTGACGACTTTCACCACCATCTTCGGAGCGGAAGCGGCTGTCGAGGGGATGAAGTATATGGACAGCTTGGGTGTAATTTCAGTGCAGGAGATGCACGCGCTGCTAACCTAGGAATCTACAGCTAGGGCATTTACCGTTGCTGGTTTGCCTTTTTAGCGGCATAATCTGCACTAACCACACTCAACCGCCGAATGTTGTCTTTCAGGGACAGTTCGGCGGTTTCGTTTTGACACTGGTGAAAAGAGCAGAAATTAGATTTCTCTCCTTTTTGACTTTATTATTTACATTTATAGTTTTTGAATATTATGGTAACTTTACCCATCACCAAACGCGGCGCTGAAATCCTCAAGGCTGAGCTGCATAAACTCAAAACCGTTGAACGTCCTAGCGTCATTGCTGCGATTTCAGAAGCCCGCGCGCAGGGCGATTTGAGTGAAAACGCCGAATACGACGCTGCCAAAGACCGCCAAGGCTTCATCGAAGGCCGTATCATCGAAGTAGAAGGCAAACTCTCTGTCGCTCAAATCATCGACCCGAAAGAGCTGAATGCAGGCGGAAAAATCGTTTTTGGCACGACGGTTGACTTAGAGTCCGAAGATACCGGCGCCAAAGTCACTTACCAAATCGTGGGTGAAGACGAAGCAGATATCAAATACGGCTTGGTTAACATCAGCAGCCCCATCGCCCGAGCTTTGATTGGTAAAGAAGAGGGTGATACTGCAGAAGTGCAAGCGCCGGGTGGTGTGAAGCATTATGAAATCGTTAGCGTACGGTATATTTAAAGTTATAAATTTTCATAATATTAAATATTGAAAAGTTTATTAATTTCAAAATTAGCGATATTCACTGCAGCTTTGTGGTGGGGCACTTTAACCACGCTGGGTTTTTTCGTGGTGCCGATGTTGTTTCAGCATTTGCCGACCAAAGCGCTGGCGGGTAACATGGCTGCGCGATTGTTTGAGGCGCAAACTTGGGTTTCTGTGGGGTGTGGCTTGGTGTTGTTGCTGTTATTACGCTCAAAGCATTCAAATACTCTTGAAAATCAAGATAATTCGGCTCTAGCCGGCGTATTTATTGACTCTAATGCTATTATTTTTGTAGCATTAGGTATGCTGATGGCGCTGCTGGTTACGTTTGGTGTATCGCCACGCATCGTTGCTAGAGAGAATTTGATGCTCTGGCATGTGGTGGGGAGCTTGATGTACTTCGCGCAGTGGGTTTGCGCGGGGATGGTGCTTTGGAAATTGTCGAATACTAAATAAGAGTATTGAATTTAGTATTCGAAAAGTACATTAAATAATATTAAAAATATTATTTTAAATATTATGTCTGGCTGCGTTTTTTAACCGAAGTTTGCTTAGGCTGCGCACGTTTTACTTTGCCGCCTTGCGTCAAACGCTGGTTGCCCAATACGCGCAGAGTTTTCACTTCTGGGCGCTGACCACCACGGCTAGAGTATTTCAAAACCTTAAAGTCACGCGGGCCAGCCATGCGGTCGTCGCTATCGTCATTGGCTGAGCGCTCTTTTTTGATCTCCAAAATCGGGCGCCACAGCACCAACAGCTTGCCAATGTGCTGAATCGGCGCTGCTGACAGCTCTTCGGCCAAAGTTTGGTACATTTCTTCGCGAGCGACGCGGTCATCACCTAAAACGCGAATTTTGATCAAACCATGAGAATTTAGTGCAGCATTGGTTTCTTTTTTGACAGCAGCTGACAAACCGTCGTTGCCGATCATGACGACAGGTGACAGGTGGTGCGCTTCAGCGCGGTGAACTTTGCGCTGTGCGGGAGTAAGTATTATTTTTGACATACCCGTATTATCGGTGATTAGTCATGCAAAAGGCGTGTAAAACCTAAATGTGGCTCTCTACAGGGGATAATGGGGGGTAATGAAAGCTAAAAATTGAAAGCCAAGTTTGAAAGTAAAGACCCAAAGTAGAAAAGTCAACAAAGCGTGGCTGAACGACCATGTCAACGATACCTACGTCAAGCTCGCCAAGCGCGAGGGCTACCGCGCGCGCGCCGCCTACAAGCTCAAAGAAATTGACGAAGCACACAAGCTGATCAAGCCTGGCCATATGGTCATAGATTTGGGCTCAACACCTGGCGCTTGGAGCCAGTACATTCGCCGTAAATTGTCCCCCAAAACCGCCACAGGTGGCGGCGCTGCTGTGGGTGAACTCAATGGCCGAATTATTGCACTTGATTTGCTGCCGATGGACCCAGTCGAAGGCGTGGTTTTCATTCAAGGTGACTTCCGCGAAGAAGAGATTTTGAAGCAAATCACCACCGAGATGAAGGGCGATTTGGCCGATGTGGTGGTGTCAGACATGGCGCCCAATTTGTCGGGCATTGACTCCACCGACGCTGCGCGTGTGGAAAATTTGATTGAACTGGCCATCGATTTCTGCAAAAACCACATGAAGCCCGAAGGCGCATTGGTTGCCAAAGTTTTTCACGGCAGTGGCTATAGCCAGCTGGTCGTGATGTTTAAAGCGAACTTTAAGGTGGTGAAAGCCATCAAACCAGAGTCGTCGCGCTCAGAGTCGTCAGAGACGTTTTTGTTAGGTATGGGGCAGAAATGACAAATGGATTGACCATATTGTTGCAATTTAGGGCGCGTAATACCCCTAAATCAGCATTCGCGCACACTTTTGTACCTTGAAAAGCCTAAAATCGTATACATGTTAGTACGACATGTGGCTAGTTAGTCCCCTAGGAGTTCCTTTTGAATAAAGAATTGTTTTCGAAGTTTGCCGTTTGGATGGTTATTGCCATGGTGTTGTTCACCGTGTTCAAGCAGTTTGACGGTAAAACAGGTGGTTTGAATGCTACCAGCGTGGGCTACTCTGATTTTTTAGATCAAGTCCGCAATAAACAAATCAAAACCGCCACGATTCAAGAAGGTGCTGGTGGTACAGAGATCATCGGCATCAAAGGCGATGATTCCAAAGTTCGCACCACGGCAACTTACCTTGACCGTGGTTTGGTCGGTGACTTGATCGCCAACAACGTGAAGTTTGATGTGAAGCCCCGCGAAGAAGCTTCTTTGTTGATGTCGCTGCTGATGAGCTGGGGTCCGATGCTGTTGTTGATCGGCGTGTGGGTATATTTCATGAAGCAAATGCAAGGTGGCGGCAAAGGCGGCCCCTTTAGCTTCGGCAAGAGCAAAGCCAAGTTGCTCGACGAAAGCGCAAATACCGTGACTTTTGCTGATGTGGCGGGTTGCGACGAAGCGAAAGAAGAAGTCAAAGAAGTTGTCGACTTTTTGAGAGATCCAGGTCGCTTCCAAAAATTGGGTGGCCGTATTCCTCGTGGTTTACTTCTGGTTGGTCCTCCAGGAACCGGTAAAACTTTGTTAGCAAAATCCATCGCCGGGGAAGCCAAAGTACCGTTCTTCGCGATCTCAGGTTCAGACTTCGTTGAAATGTTTGTTGGCGTAGGCGCATCACGTGTGCGTGATATGTTTGAAAACGCTAAGAAAAATGCGCCTTGCATTATTTTTATTGACGAGATTGACGCCGTCGGTCGCCAACGTGGTGCAGGTGTCGGTGGTGGTAATGATGAGCGCGAACAAACACTGAACCAGATGCTGGTTGAGATGGACGGTTTTGAAACCAACCTCGGCGTTATTGTAGTTGCGGCTACCAACCGCCCTGACATTTTGGATGCAGCACTGTTGCGTCCAGGTCGCTTTGACCGTCAGGTCTATGTGACCTTGCCAGATATCCGCGGTCGTGAGCAAATTTTGAACGTCCACATGCGCAAAATCCCTGCAGGGCAAGACGTCAACCCAGGTACGATTGCTCGTGGCACACCAGGCATGAGCGGTGCAGATTTGGCAAACTTGTGCAACGAAGCCGCTTTGATGGCTGCGCGCCGCAATGCTCGCGTGGTTGAAATGCAAGACTTTGAGAAAGCCAAAGACAAAATTTTGATGGGTCCAGAGCGCAAGAGCATGATCATGCCCGAGGAAGAGCGTCGCAACACGGCCTACCACGAGTCTGGTCACGCCTTGATCGGCAAAATGCTGCCTAAGTGTGACCCTGTGCATAAAGTGACCATCATTCCACGTGGCCGTGCATTGGGTGTGACCATGAGTTTGCCCGCGGCTGATCGCTACAGTTACGACAGCGAGTTTATGCTGAGCCAAATCGCCATGCTATTTGGTGGCCGTATTGCGGAAGAAGTGTTCATGAAGCAAATGACAACCGGTGCGAGTAACGACTTTGAGCGTGCCACACATTTAGCGCGCGATATGGTGATGCGCTATGGCATGTCTGAAGCACTTGGTCCTATGGTGTACGCGGACAACGAAGGTGAAGTGTTCTTGGGTCGCTCGGTGACGAAAACCACCAACATGAGCGAGCAAACGATGCAGAAGGTGGATTCTGAAGTGCGCCGTATCATCGACCAAGAGTACAGCCGAGCCCGCAAATTGATCGAAGACAACCAAGACAAAATGCATGCGATGGCGAAAGCTTTGCTTGAGTGGGAAACCATTGACTCTGAGCAGCTTGACGACATCATGGCAGGCAAAGAGCCGCGTGCACCAAAAGATTGGACGCCGCGTATTCCTCCTGCCGACATCAGCGGAGGAGGCAGTGGAAGTGCCCCAGTCGTCAAACCTGATGCTGCGCCTACAGCGGCTTAAATCAAAGTCATCACTTAACGTCATTAACGTCATCATCTTAAAACGAGGCATCTTGCCTCGTTTTTTTGTTTCAGCTAATCAATTCGTACGCTATTTAAAATACGCTCATGATCTGGCAAACTTCTCGCTATCAAATTGACCTGACGCTACCCAAAATCATGGGCATTGTCAACGTCACGCCTGATTCATTCTCAGACGGCGGCAAATACGCTGCTTCAGGTTCTGCTATCCGTCATGCAGAAAAACTCCTCAAAGACGGTGCTGACATCTTAGATATTGGCGGTGAGTCGTCTCGCCCAGGTGCACCGCAAGTGTCCTTGGATGTTGAGTTGGCTCGTGTCTTACCCGTCGTCATTGAAACAGTCAGACTCGGCGTCCCTATCTCAGTCGACACCTACAAACCACAAGTCATGCAAGCTGTGCTCGACGCAGGTGCAGACATCATCAACGACATTTGGGCGCTGCGGCAAGATGGGGCTGCGCAGATCGTAGCAAACCACCCTAGCTGCGGCATTTGCTTGATGCACATGCACAAAGAACCGCAAACCATGCAAGCTGAGCCTATGCAAGGTGATGCCGCTTCAGTTATTTCACAAGTGCTATTATTTTTAGAGCAACGTAGGCAATATGTACATCAACTAGGTGTTGATTTAACGCGTCTAACGATTGACCCAGGCATTGGTTTTGGGAAAACTGTTGAGCAAAACTTTGCACTGCTGGCACATCAGCGTGAATTTCTGAAGCTGGGTTTACCCGTCCTATCTGGTTGGTCACGTAAATCAGCTCTAGGGGCAGTCACGGGTTTAGCGATGCCAGATCGAATGCTACCCAGCGTTGTGGCGGCGGTTTTAGCGGTACAAAACGGCGCTAGCATCGTACGGGTGCACGATGTGCTTGAAACCAATGCGGCGTTGAAAGTGCTGAAAGCTGCAACCGCATAGAATTTGACAGAACTTGATAAAATTTATAAAGAGACATCAAACAATGACAAGAAAATACTTCGGCACAGACGGCATTCGCGGCGCGGTGGGACAGCATCCTATCACGCCAGATTTCGTACTCAAACTCGCGCATGCCGTTGGTCGTGTGCTCAAACAAACCGAAGCCCGCCCCACCGTGCTGATCGGCAAAGACACGCGTATTTCGGGCTACATGCTGGAAAGTGCGCTAGAGTCTGGCTTCAACTCCGCGGGCGTTGATGTCGTGTTGCTCGGCCCGATTCCTACCCCAGCCGTAGCGTATTTGACGCGAGCGCAACGGGCGAGCTTAGGCGTCGTTATAAGCGCCAGTCACAATGCATTTGCTGACAACGGCATCAAATTTTTCAGCGCCAAAGGCACCAAGTTAGACGATGCTTGGGAGCTCGCCGTAGAAGCCGCTTTGGAAGAAGCACCCAAATGGGTTGATTCTGCCAATTTGGGCAAAGCCAAGCGTTTAGACGATGCAGCTGGACGCTATATCGAATTTTGCAAAAGCACGTTTGCCAATGATTTGACATTGAAAGGCTTGAAAATCGTCGTTGACGGCGCACACGGTGCGGCCTACCAAGTGGCACCTAAGGTCTTTCACGAGCTGGGCGCGGAAGTTGTCTCTATCGGCTGCTCACCCGATGGTTTGAATATCAACCACGAAGTCGGCGCCACGCACCCAGACGCGTTGATTGCCGCTGTGAAACTGCATAAAGCAGACTACGGCATAGCATTGGATGGTGACGCCGATAGATTACAGTTTGTCGACGCCCAAGGTCGTTTATTCAATGGTGATGAAGTTCTATATTTGATGGTAGCCGAGCGTTTGGGACGTGACGAGCATGTGCCTGGTGCTGTGGGCACGTTGATGACCAATTTGGCGGTCGAGCAAGCCTTGGTCGCCAAAGGCGTCGCCTTCGTTCGTGCCAAAGTGGGTGACCGATATGTTTTGGAAGAGCTAGACAAGCGCGGTTGGATTTTGGGGGGTGAGGGTTCTGGTCATTTGTTGGCTTTGGACAAGCACACCACGGGCGACGGCATCGTCAGCGCACTGCAAGTGCTACAAGCATGCGTGCGAAGCGGTAAAAGTATGGCTGAATTGCTCAGCGGGGTCACGCTGTTCCCGCAGACCTTGATCAATGTGCGCCTGCAAGTAGGTCAAAGTTGGAACGAACTCCAAAAATTACCGCAACTGCTTGCTGCTACAAAATTAGTCGAAACGGAGTTAGGCAGCACGGGGCGCGTTTTGATACGTGCCAGCGGCACCGAACCCCTAGTTCGCGTGATGGTGGAAGCTCAAGATGCAAAGCAGGCGCAGGCATGCGCAGAAAAGATTGCTTTAACCTTAACTTTGTGATACAATGTTACTTATTTGAAGTATTTACACATTTTCTAACTTAGCTTAATATAGTAATAGCTATTTTAAAACGAGACTATCCTCATGATCACCGTCCACCATCTGAACAATTCGCGCTCGCAACGCGTCATTTGGCTGCTTGAAGAGTTGGGTGTGGACTATGAAATCAAGCGTTATGAGCGTGATGAGAAGACGATGCTTGCTCCCAAATCGCTCTTGAAAATACATCCGCTGGGTAAATCGCCAGTCATAACCGACGATGCGCAGGGTGGCGTGACGGTTGCAGAATCTGGTGCAATCATTGAGTATTTGATTGATCGTTACGATATTGAGAGCAAACTAGCCCCACCAGCAGGTTCACCATCTCGCATGCGTTACACCTACTGGTTGCACTTCGCCGAAGGCTCAGCGATGTCGCCGTTGCTGATGAAGCTGGTGTTCAACCACATAGAAAAAGCGCAGATGCCGTTTTTTGCAAAACCAATTGCTAAAGCTATTGCCAAGAAAACCAAAGACTCGTTCATTGACCCGCAAATCAAAGCGCACCTTGAGTTCATCGAAGCTGAATTGCATCAATCCACATGGTTTGCCGGTGGCAGATTAACTGGCGCAGACATCCAAATGAGTTTTCCGTTAGAAGCAGCCGCAGCACGTGGTGGCTTGGACGATAGCTACCCGAAAATCATGTCTTTCTTAAAACGCATCCACGCCCGAGCCGGTTACAAACGAGCTTTAGAGCGGGGTGGCGAATACAATTTATTGAGCTAAATTAAGCCGTTATGACTTATTTTTGATATTATTATAATAGCATTAGAGGTAATAAATACGCCGGCTACAGCCAATTTTAATTATATTTAAGGCATCAGCTTAAGAATCTGCTTTCACACCAGCTTGCTTAGCCACAACAGTCCATTTTTGCTGCTCAGCTTTGATAAAATCGGCAAACTTTTGAATGCTACCGCCACCATCTTCAGCGCCGTAAAACTCCATTTTCTCTTGCACATCAGGCATGGCTAATACTTTGTTGATGTCTTCGTTCATGCGCTGCGCCATCGCTGTTGGCATTTTGCCGGGGCCCATCAAACCGTACCAAACGGTGGCTTCAAAGCCTTTGAAGCCAGATTCGTCCATGGTCGGCACAGTCAGGTGGCCTTTGGCGCGCTTCAAACGGGTTTGCGCGATAGCAATGGCTTTGCCGCTTTTGACGTGTGGCGTGGCCGACGTCATGGTTTCAAAGCAGTAATTAACTTGACCGCCAATCAAATCGACTAAGGCTGGGCCCGAGCCACGGTAAGGAATGTGCAGCGCAAATACCTTGGCTTGTAGCTTGAACATTTCCAGCGCAAAGTGCTGCGCCGAACCACCGCCTGCGCTGGCAAAGCTGATTTGACCCGGTTTGGATTTGCACAAAGCGACCAGCTCTTGCACCGTTTTGGCCGGTTGGTTGGTATTGCAGACCAGCAAATTCGGCGTGATACCGACCATGCTGATCGGTGAAAAATCACGGTTCGCATCGTAACCGAGCTTGACGCCTTGGCCAGCGCTGTTCAAGGCCGGTGCGAGTGCATGGCTGTTGATGTGTGCCATCAGCAACGTGTTGCCATCGGGGGCTTGCTTGCTCACAAAATCTGCAGCAATCACGCCAGCAGCGCCTGCTTTGTTTTCAATCACGACAGGGTTGCCCCACATGACTTGAAGTTTCTGTCCGACCACGCGTGCTAGCGCATCCGTGCCGCCACCCGGTGGAAAGCCGACAATTATTTTGATCGGTCCCGTTGGCAGTGTTTGCGCGCGCAACATCGGTGAAGCTAAAGTGGCTGCGCCAGCGGCAGCGGCGGTGATCAAGGTTCTGCGTTGCATGAGTTTGTCTCCTGAATGGTCAAATATTGTTAAATGCTATTGAATGCTATTTGTTAAGCAGCTTTTTTCAATGCTGTAGGCGCTGCATGCGCGCTGAAATAATCCATCGCCGCTTGTACGCCGCTACTGGCAAGTTTAATGCCAGCGAGCTTCATGCCCATCTCACAGCCGCCTATGGCAGCAATCAAGGTCAAATCATTGCAATCACCCAAGTGCCCGATGCGGAACATGCGGCCTTTCAGTTTGCCCAAACCGGTACCTAGTGAGCAATCAAAGCGCTCATAAATGATTTTGCGCACTTGGTCGGCATCAATGCCTACTGGGGTGACGACGCCCGTGAGAATAGGTGAATAAACCGCGCCATCCAAACACAAAACTTCCAAACCCCACGCCCGCACTGCCGCCCGCACGCCCTCGGCCCAGCGCATGTGGCGGGCAAAGGTGGCGGGCAGTCCGCCGTGGCGTGTATCGAGCAACATGTCGCATGCTTCGTCCAAACCGTAAATCAAATTCGTATTCGGCGTTGACGGCCAGAAGCCGGTTTTGTTCATTTCAATGATCTCGTCCCATGCCCAATAGGCTTTGGGCAAGGTTGCCAGTTTGCTGGCTGCAACGGCTTTTGGCGACACCGCGTTGAAGCTGATACCAGGCGGCAACATCAAACCCTTTTGGCTGCCGCTGATGGTCACGTCCACGCCCCAAGCGTCATGCTCATAATCGGCAGAAGCCAAGCCGCTGATGGTGTCTACCAGCAAGAGTGCAGGGTGCTTGGCAGCGTCAATCGCTTTGCGCACGGCAGTGATGTTGCTGGTCACGCCGGTGGATGTTTCGTTGTGCACCACGCACACGGCTTTGATGCTATGTACAGTGTCTGCTTTGAGCCGCGCTTCAATCATGTCAGCTTGTACGCCGTAACGGTAAGCGTTGGGCAAACCGCTGCTGGCATCTGTGCCCGGCATGGTGATGATTTCAGCATTGAGCCCCAAACGCACCGCCAACTTTTGCCACAGCGCCGAAAAATGTCCTGTTTCATACATCAACACATGGTCGCCCGGACTGCACACGTTGACCAAAGCGCCTTCCCAAGCACCGGTGCCAGAGGCGGGGTAGATGATGACGGGTTGCGTCGTTTTGAAAATCTGCTTGATTTTGCCCAACACTTGCAAACCCAGTGCGCCAAATTCTGGCCCACGGTGATCAATGGTCGGGTAGCTCATAGCGCGCAATATGCGGTCTGGCACGGGAGAAGGGCCTGGGATTTGCAAAAAGTGGCGGCCAGTGGGGTGAAAGTCTAAATTTAACACGTTCAAAGTTCCTAAGTGCAAATGAAATGAGTGAATTTTTGCATACAAATTATAATTGTCAAGCTGGAGATGTCCGTATTTACCCGTAGTTGGTTAACCAAAATAATCCATAAGCTTTCATTCCCGCGCAGTCGGGAATATACGAGCGCCTGCATAGATTCCCGCCTGCGCGGGAATGACGAATTTCGGAACTTGACCTTTGTTAATTTTGCATACAAAATACAAATATGACCGCACAAATCATCTCCATCCCCCGCGCTGCGCTGCATGAGCAAGTGGCTTACCGTCTGCGCGAATTGCTCGTTGAAGGCGTGATTGCACCGGGAGCTAAGCTCAATGAGCGCGAGTTGTCGTTGCAACTCAACGTTTCCCGAACCCCTCTGCGCGAAGCCATCAAAATGTTGGCGGCCGAGGGTTTGGTCGAGCTTTTGCCTAATCGCGGCGCGGTGGCGGTGAGTTTGAACGAGCAAGACGTCTTCAACACCTTTGAGGTGATGGCGGGTTTGGAGGGCATGTCGGGCGAACTTGCAGCACAACGCATTACCGATGCGCAGTTAGGTGAAATCAAAGCCCTGCATTTTGAAATGCTGGCCGCACACGCCAGGCGCGACTTGTCCGCCTATTACCGCATCAATGCGCAAATTCACCGCGCTATCAATACCGCAGCTAACAATGCAGTATTAACAACGACTTACGCGCAAGTTAATGCCAGATTGCAAGCTTTGCGTTTTCGCTCCAACCAAGATGAAGCCAAGTGGAACCGCGCGGTGGGCGAACATGGGCAGATGATTGATGCACTGAGTAAACGCGACGGCGCAGCACTCAAAGCCGTGCTTGTGCAACATTTGCAACACAAGCGCGACGTGGTGATTGAGCAAATTCGCACTGAAGCTGCTAAAGAAATAACGAGCAATTCAGCAAGTAATTCAACGAGCAAAGTAGAGAAAGTATCCGCATGAGCGTAAGACCAAATATTGACGCTGGTAACATCCTCGCCCAGCGTTTAGCCAAAGAAACCCAAGGCGAGGTGCTCTTCAGCACTGCAGACCGTGGCCGCTACGCCACTGACGCGTCGATTTACCAAGTCACACCCATAGGCGCTTTCATACCGAAAACGACGCAAGATGTCGAATTAGCCCTCGATATTTGCCGAGATTTGCATGTCCCCATCATCCCACGTGGCGGTGGCACTAGCCAATGTGGGCAAACAGTGGGCGAAGGCTTGGTCATCGATCACAGCAAGTATTTGCGCAAAGTGTTGGATTTCAATGTGGCTGAACGTACCGTCAAAGTTGAACCCGGCATCGTGTTAGATCACCTCAACGCACAGCTTAAACAGCATGGTTTGTGGTATCCCGTGGATGTGTCCACCAGCGCGCAGGCGACATTAGGCGGCATGGCGGGTAACAACTCCTGTGGCAGCCGCAGCATCGCCTATGGCAATATGGTGCATAACGTGCTGGGAGCAGATATTTTGCTCTCTAGCCGTCGTAATATATGCTTAAGTAGCTATCAAAATAGTAGCGGATTAGAGCGTGAATTGGGTGATTATGTGAAAGCCTTGGTACATAATTTGCAGTCTGAGATCACCGCCAATTGGCCCAAAGTCATGCGCCGCGTGGGTGGCTACAACCTAGATATTTTCAACAACCAAAACGAAAAACCATACACCGCTGATGGCTCGGTGAACTTGGCGCATTTGATGATAGGCAGCGAAGGCACGCTAGGCATCACGCAGTCGTTGACTTTGAAATTGAGCGAACTGCCAACGACCAAAGTCCTGGGCGTCGTTAACTTCGCTAGTTTTTACAAAGCGATGGACAGTGCGCAGCACATCGTCAAGCTGGGTGCAGATGGGTTTTTGACAGCGGTGGAGTTGGTGGACCGCACCATGCTGGATTTGGCACTGCAAAACCCAGCTTTTGCGCCTACCATCCGAACCGCGCTCGTCAAACCAAACGATCCCACACCTGAAGCAGTCTTGCTGGTCGAATTTGCAGGTGCTAGCAAGGCGGATTTGCTGCCCAAGCTGCGCCAATTGACTGAGTTGATGGGAGATTTGGACATGCCAGGCTGCGTGGTGGAAATGACCGATGACACACCACAAAAAAATCTGTGGGAAGTGCGCAAAGCCGGCCTCAACATCATGATGAGCTTGAAGGGCGACGGCAAACCTGTGAGCTTCATCGAAGACTGCGCTGTTCCGCTTGAAAGCTTGGCGGAATACACGGCAGGTTTGACAGAGGTTTTTGAGCGACACGGCTCGCGCGGCACGTGGTACGCCCACGCCAGCGTCGGCACGCTGCATGTGCGACCGATTTTGGACATGCGCCGTGGGGGTGACCAAGGTGGTGCTAAAAAGATGCGCGAGATCGCTGAAGAGGCCAGCGCCTTGGTGCGCAAATTCAAAGGCGCTTACAGCGGTGAGCATGGCGATGGCCTGTGCCGTGGCGAGTGGATTGAGTGGCAGTTTGGCAGCAAGATCAACCAAGCTTTCACAGCCATTAAGCAGCATCTAGACCCCATCAACCTGCTGTGTCCGGGCCGCATGGTGAGTATGCCAGACGCGCCCGTTCCCAAGATGGATGACTCACGTCTGATGCGTTTTTCGTCAGGTGCAGCCGGTGAAAAACCCTACCGTGTCATCCCCTTAAAGCCGGCATTGGATTGGTCTGCTTGGAACGTGCAAAACGACCCCGTCACCGAGCAAACCACCGCACCCGGCACAGGCGGCGACCCAGCCGAAGGCTTTGCCAAAGCGGCCGAAATGTGCAACAACAACGGTCACTGCCGCAAGTTCGACGCTGGCACCATGTGCCCCAGCTACCGCGTCACCCGCGACGAAAAGCACCTCACCCGTGGCCGCGCTAACACCTTGCGTTTGGCTCTGAGCGGGCAATTAGGAAAAGACGGCATCGCTAGTGAAGAAGTGCACGAAGCGATGGATTTGTGCGTTGGCTGCAAAGGCTGCAAACGCGATTGCCCCACAGGCGTGGATATGGCGAAGATGAAGGTCGAGTTTTTGCACCACTACAAGGCGAAAAACGGCTACTCACTGAAAGACAAGCTGGTAGCCTATTTGCCCGATTACGCACAGTGGGCAGCACGCTTCGCCCCGATTTTGAACCTGCGCGACAAAGTGCCAGGCTTGGCAAAACTCAGTGAGAAGTTGCTCGGGTTTTCAGAAAAACGCAGCTTGCCGCAGTGGCAAACCAGGACGTTTTGGAATTCTGCGCCCGTTTTCGCATCAAAAGAAGACGTATTGCAAGCAAATAAGCTGGGTAAAAAACCAGTCGTTTTGTTTGTCGATACCTTCAATGCCTTTTTTGAGTCAGACAATGCAAAATCTGCCTTAAAAGTATTTCAAGCCGGCGAATATATTGCCTACGTAGCTACTAAAAATGTAGCAAATAATGATGGTAGTTCATCACTTTGCTGCGGCCGCACCTACTTGGCAAGCGGCATGGTGGACAAAGCACGTGAAAAGCTGCAAGTGCTAGTTGCCGCGCTGCTGCCTTTTGCCAAGCAGGGCATCCCCATCGTCGGTTTAGAGCCAAGCTGCCTGCTCACGCTGCGCGACGAAGCTTTGGTGATGGGTTTGGGCGAAGATGCTAAGTTAGTATCTGAGCACGCTTTTTTGCTGGAAGAGTTTTTAGCGAACGAGGCCAAAGCAGGCAAATTAGACATATTAAAAGCGAAACTGAAACCCACAAGCCAACCCATTCTGCTACACGGCCACTGCCACCAAAAAGCGTTTGGCGCAGTGTCGCCAATCATGGATGTGCTCAAACTGATTCCTGGGGCTAAACCTGAGCTGATCGAAAGTAGCTGCTGCGGCATGGCGGGCAGCTTCGGCTATGAGGCCAGCCATTACGAGGTGTCTATGCAAATGGCAGAGCTGAGCTTGCTACCCGCTATTCGCAACCAGCCAGATGCGATTGTGGTCGCAGACGGCACGAGTTGTAGACATCAAATCAAAGACGGCTCGCAGAGGGAAGCGATTCATATGGCGCAGTTGTTAGCGAATCAATTGCGTTAAAATTGCTATATTTATTATAGCAGAATAGGCAATAAATACGCCGGCTAATAACTGAAATGTTGGTTATTTGTAAAAGGTTTAACGTTGGCGCTCCGCTTGAGCGAGGGGTTAGGCCTCACCGCGCTTCGTAGGTGCGAGTGTTGAAGGGCGCGAGCCGCTCTAGCGCCTTGCCGTAGACATGGATGTGGAAGGTGGGCTGAGTGCTGGCGACGGTGGTTGAGTGGATGGTCATGGAATCAAGAACGAGACTGTTACCAGGCCCCACGACCGTGTCGTGGCTAATCCGCAGCTGGCGATCTGGGCCGAGCCGGAAGAGGTGATTTAACTCTTGGCCTTCAATGCCTACGATGACCGCCCAAGTGTGATGCTCGTGGGGCTGGCTCTTCGAAAGAACCCCATCAGACACAAGGTAAGCGGCTGGCCTAACCTCCGCAACGTAGAGGGGATACAGGAGCTCCTCTGAGGCTGTCGCCTTCTTGTAGGACGCGAGGTCATGCCGCTGAGTCCACGCCAGAAGCTCGATTGCCAGCTGCGCGAGGTCTGACTCTTCGGGTTCTGGCTCGAGGATCTGTGGCTGAACAAGCAGGGAGCGCAGTTCTTGGTGCGCGGATGCGTTCATTTTGTGAGGTCTAACGTTCGAGCTGAGGCGGGACCGACAGCAAAACGCCAGGCCCGCGCGGTAAAAAAATGCGCCAGCCCACTGCGCGGGCCTGGCGTTTTGATGTTGGGCCTCGCCTCGAGCGAGGGGTTAGGCGTCAATGCTGCCAACTTGAATGCCGACCAGTGTTCAAGTTGGAAGGAACTCCAGGCCATACTTCGTGGCAATTGCTCTGGCGTCATCTGAGCCCTTTCGAGTAGGGCTTCCAGTATCAAGCATGGTCACTTCGGCGATCATGGCATCGAATACTCCGCCGGGTGAACTGATGATGATTTGCCGACCGACTTCTGGGCCCGTGCTCACGAATCCGTGCGGCGTTCCTCGTGGCACGAAGACCATATCGCCAGGGCTCAGCTTCAAGAGTTTGTCGTCGAGACGGAAGTCGTAATGACCCTCGCAGATGATGAACGTCTCATCGTAAGTCGGATGTCGATGGTACCCAGCTCCTGACTCGGGAGGCTCTATTGCTTCGCAGACGGTATAGGCATTCCAGTTTTCGCCTGCCGTCGTCTTGAACGTCATGGTCATCCGACCGATCTTGAAAGTTTTCCCGTCGCCCGGCGGGAAGTGTGTTGGATGCATTGGGTTGAACAAGTTGGTCTCCAAGTGATTAAGACTACGCTGCAGTTCTAGTGTGGCGGCAGCTACGCCACCGGAATCGCCTCTTGACGCCTAACGTAATGTACACCGCAAAACTTGCAACATAATCAAGCGACTGCGGGATAATATTGTCATCTAAATCTCCTGAGAATGGCTTGTTTATTGGGTTGTGCACGAGGCAGCTGTTAATTTATACAGTTGTAATAAATGCCATGAAACCCCTCAAACCCGTTTTGCAATCTGTTCGCCTACTGGTCAAGTAAAAGAGCGGATTCGCTGCCTGCACTATAGCCTAACTAGAGAGAAGACTTAGCTGCAAATTATAGAAAACCACTGAATTAAATAACTAAATCTACGTTAGCCGGCGTATTTGTTGCCTAAGCAGCTATAGTATCAATAGCAAAACATCAATGTCGACTTGGGTGCTTTTATACTGTTCAAATTCGTCTCTAGCCAGCGTATTCATTGCCTAAGCTGCTATCATTATTGAGTCAAAATAGCTTACCCGTGTCAAGCGTCAAAATTGGGTTAACAACTGCCAAAATCAATTTCTAGTACGCCATTGGCGTATAATTATCGGATGGAATTCATTGAAACACCCACTTTCACCCGATTGATTGTTGAGTTGCTCAGTGATGACGAATACCAAGGCCTACAAAACGCACTGTTGGAGAACCCACAGCGCGGTGACATCATCAAAGACGGTGGTGGTATTCGTAAAGTTCGCCATGCTGCGCAAGGGCGCGGTAAAAGTGGTGGAATCAGGGTGATTTATTACTGGATCAAAGAAGACCATCTCATTTACATGTTGATGGCTTATCCAAAATCCAAAAAAGACACTCTCACAGCAGTAGAAACTGCACTGTTACGAGATTTTGTGAAGGAGTTATGAACATGGAAGAAAACCTATTCAACGACTTGGTGCAAAGCCTGAAAGAGGCTAAAGCCATCGCCAAAGGTGAGATGAAGCCATCGCGCCGCTTCGTCATGGAAGCGCCAGACGCCAAGGCTGTTCGAGAAAACGCTGGCTTGACGCAAAGCGAGTTCGCCAGCTTGATGCGTGTGAGCATCAAAACCCTGCAAAACTGGGAGCAACACCGCCGCACCCCCACTGGCCCAGCGGCGGCACTTTTAAAAATTGTTTCTATTGCACCGGAAGTTGCACGGCAGTCGTTGCGGGCATAACTATATGCTATTAATTTCATATCTGCTTAGGCAGTAAATACGCCGGCTACAGCCTGAATAGCTATATATTTACAAGATTTATGCGTTTGCGGAGCGTTTCGGCGTCTTCCACACGTTCGCTATAGCGATCGGTCAAATACGGCGACACGTCACGGGTCAGCAGGGTGAATTTCACCAGCTCTTCCATCACATCGACCACCCGGTCGTAGTAGGCAGAAGGCTTCATACGGCCTGCTTCGTCAAACTCTAAAAACGCTTTGGCGACGGAGGATTGGTTGGGGATGGTCAACATCCGCATCCAGCGGCCTAAAACACGCAGTTGGTTGACGGCGTTGAACGACTGCGAGCCGCCGCAAACCTGCATCACCGCCAGCGTTTTGCCTTGGGTTGGGCGCACGGCACCTACTGACAGTGGAATCCAGTCGATCTGGGTTTTCATGATACCCGTCATCGCGCCGTGCCGCTCAGGCGAAGTCCACACCATGCCCTCAGCCCACGCCGCAAGTTCGCGCAACTCTTGCACTTTGGGGTGCGTGTCGGGTGCATCATCAGCCAGTGGCAGTCCGTGCGGGTTAAAGGTGCGGGTTTCGCAACCCATCGCCGTTAAAAGTCCCGCTGCCTCTTCGCTGAGCAAGCGGCTGAATGAGCGCTCCCTCAGAGAGCCGTAGAGCAACAAGATGCGCGGTGGGTGAGTTAATTGTGATTTGTTTGCGACAGATTGCAGTTCTGCGATGCTGGGGATGTCAAAGTGCGATGTGTTGACGTTGGGAAGGTTAATCATAAAGTTGATAAAAAAATAAAATTTCAATGAAATCAATCATTTATAAGTTCTGGCGTTGGTTCTAGCAGTCGATTGATCCAAACACCAACCGCCGCACCAATCGTTTGCGAAATCACAAAACCCAGCGCGCTGGCTGGTGCAATCCCCGCAAAACTGTCACTCAACATGCGCCCCATCACAGCGGCGGGGTTGGCAAACGAGGTGCTAGCGGTAAACCAATAAGCCGCGCCAATGTAGCAAGCCACCAGTGCGCTGGCTTTGGCGTTCACGTCCGCAGCCCCTGAACGCAGAATCACGATAATCAAACCCGCCGTTGCCACCGCTTCAGCCAGCCATTGACCAAATCCGCCGCGTATTTTTTGGCTGGTTTGCAGTACCGGTAACTCAAACATAGCGTTTGCCAGCCAAGCGCCTGCAATCGCTCCAAGTAATTGAAATGATATAAATAAAATAGCAATGTAGGCATATGATACGCCGGCTACAGCCATTTTATGCCTATTTTTGAAGGTATCAGCCAAAGTCACCAATGGGTTGAAGTGCGCGCCGCTAATGGGCCCCAGTATTTCGATCAACACATATAGCGCAAAGACCGTTGCTAAGGTGTTGGCAATCAAGGCGACGCCATTGTTACCACCACTTAAACGCTCCGCCATGATGCCCGAGCCGACCACGGCGCAGAGCAGGGCGGCGGTGCCTAGAAATTCTGCAAATAGTTGTTTTTTAAGGTTTTTTTGAGACATTGATCACATATTTCAAGATTTCGCGAGTTCACGGGCGCTGGTTTGTAGCATCAATCTGCTCACGCTAGCTACATGTAAGCTGATCAAAAGCTCAAATCTGCGGCGGATGGCATGCAGGGTTTGGCGAAAGGCTTCCAGCTTTTCAGCCTCTGTGCCGTCGCCGCCAGAGGGGTCGGCATAGCTCCAATGGGCGGTGGCGGGCTGGCCGGGCCAATACGGGCAGACTTCACCAGCGGCGTTGTCGCAGACGGTGATGACCAAATCCATGTGTGGCGCGTCGGGCAGCGCAAACTCATCCCAGCTTTTGCTGTACAGGCCATCAGTGTTGATGCCGGCTTTTTGCAAAGTTTGCAGCCCTAGCGGATTAGGTTGCTGGTTGTCGCGCGGGCTGCTGCCAGCTGAATAGCCTTTGAATCGGCCATGTCCGAGGTGATTCATCAGCGCCTCGGCCAAGATGCTGCGGGCGGAGTTGTGGGTGCAGAGAAAGAGGATGTTGATGGGTTTGGTGGTCACGGTTATATTCCTTTCAAAGTGTTAATTGTCTGAGGTAGGCAGCGAATGAGGGGAGGGAGAAAAAGAGCAGCCGGAGGCGCAGCTAGTCGTTGAAATGTCAGAGGTATTAGCCATTGTGTCGGTAAGGTTTTGCGATGTTGGAAACTCAAAGTCTGGCAATACGACAACAGGAGAAAAGCCACCACCCTCGGTGCGGAAGTTGGTGGTTTGGCCGGTGTAGGTGCGCGCGGCTAAAAGCTGGATCTGTCCGCCGTAGGTGTAGGCACGTATGTCAAATTTCAGATCAGTAGCGACGCCGTCAACATCGACCAGCCGCTGGCCGGGCGGCACAAGCGCCTGAGCGATAAAGTCGCCCCAGTTGCCAGCTAATATCTCTTCCCACACACGTTTGGTGAGTTTGTCGCCTCTATAGGTGGCTTTGCTACCGTAGCCTGCTACGGGTTTGAAGAAGAGCTGTTTGCGCTGTGCCCACAGGGCTTCGGCATGCTCCCGGGTGACGCGTTGGGTGGCGGGGATGGCGGCGGACAGGGAGGCGCGGTCTGCGCTGGAGACACCCCAGTCACTGAGCAGCGCGTCGTCAGACAGGGTGATCAAGTGCTGTTTGTTGGCACGCAGCGCGTGGGCGTGGGGGTGCGGGGTGACGACGGCAGCGCCCGCCACATAAGCGTCGTGCAGGGCTTGGTGGCTGGGGGCGGACAGGTCAAAGTCGGTCAGGCGGTTGTAGACCAGGTCGATGGCTGTATCGCCGGCCGCGCTGCGGTGCCAGAGCTGGCCATCACGCCACTGCAGCGCCTGCGGGTCGGTGATGATGGCTTGGACGCCGCGCTGCTCAAACATCTGGCGGCACAGGGCAAATTCGGGGGCGAGGTATTGGGCGTCGGGGGCATCGTCGACGATGGCGACGGTTTTCAGAGGGGTATCGCCCCGCTGCAAACGCCATTCGTTGATAAACATGTCAAAAAACGTCTGCTCTAGGGCATCCAGATTCACATAGGTGTTCATGGCCGCCGACATGGGTGTGCAGCAGGC
>JANPLX010000085.1:0-9977 GCA_031422495.1 Polaromonas sp.
GGTCTCTTCATGTATCCGGTGCTGATGGCAGCAGATATTTTGATGTTTAACGCGCACAAGGTGCCTGTGGGTCGTGACCAGATCCAGCATATCGAGATGGCGCGCGACATTGCACAGAGTTTTAACTACCGGTATAAAAACGATAGTAAAAATGGAGATGGAGACCATTTCACGCTGCCTGAAGCTGAGATTGAAGAATCAGTCGCCACTTTGCCCGGCTTGGATGGTCGCAAGATGAGCAAAAGCTATGACAACACGATTCCGCTGTTTGCAAGCCGAGCTGAGCTAAAAAAACTGATCTCTGGCATTGTCACGGATTCGCGTCTGCCAGGCGAGCCAAAAGACACTGAAGGATCGGCGCTCTACCAAATGTACCAAGCTTTTGCCAGTGTTGATGAAACCAAAGCGATGCAAACGGCCTACAAAAATGGCATAAGCTGGGGCGATGCGAAGCAAATGCTGTTTGAGCGCATTGATGCTGAGGTCGCGCCCATGCGTGAAAAATACGAATACTTGATGAGTCATCCTGTCGAAGTGGAAGCTATTTTGATCAAAGGTGCTGCCAAAGCACGAGCTATTTGCACGCCGTTCATGCTGTCATTGCGGCAAGCCGTGGGTCTGCGGGGCTTAGATGGCCTAGATGCTGGTGTGAAGGCCGATAAAAAAGTGGCTAAAACAGTAACTGCCACCTTCAAGCAATACCGCGAAGCGGATGGTTTGTTCTATTTCAAACTCGTCGATGCGCAGGCCCGGGTATTGCTGCAAAGCCGTGGTTTTGAGTCTCCCAAAGCGGCTGGTGCCGCGATTGCGCAGATCAAATCAGAAGGTATTTCGGCGATCACAACTTTAGCTACTCTGTTGAACCCGCCTTCTGTCCAAGAAGCCGTTGCGATTGCTAATGCCTTGCAACAAATGGTGTAAAGTAGTTCATTGTTGCAATTAAGTTGAAATGTGCGATAAACTTGTGATAATTGTCACGCTAAAATTAACATTTCTGGAATGACAGGTCATTCAGAGTTTGGTAAATATTTGAACCGCGCAACAATTCGTCAGAAATGCGACAAAAATGTCGTGAGATTTGTTGGGCAATAATTCTAAAGCGAGAAACATGTGAGCATATATGTCATTGACGATCACCCCCTGATGCGCGAAGCCGTGGGTATGTTACTGCGTCGCCTGCGCCCTTCGATGGAAGTGATTGAACTAGAGCGCTTGGGTTTGCTACAAGCAGCCATCACCCAGCATGGTGAGCCAACGATGTTTTCGCTCGACTTGAAACTGCCAGACACCACAGGTGTATCCGGTGTGCGGCAACTCAAAAATATGTACCCCTTGATTCCATTGGCCGTGCTGTCTGCATCACCATCAACCGACTGGGAAGCGCATTGCTTGGAAGCTGGTGCAGATATTTATATTGAAAAATCTGCCGGTGCAACAGAAATTGGCGCAGCGCTCAAGGGTTTGCTGTTGGCAGATGATAGCTTTGAGGAGGCGCAAACGCCGGGTCAAAAATTATCCAAACGTCAAAACCAATTGCTCTTACTGCTTAACAAAGGCATGAGCAACAAAGACATCGCGGAAGACTTGGGTATCAACGAGCACACGGTGAAAGTCCACTTGTGGCGTCTGTTCCGTCGCATTGATGTGAAAAGCCGCACACAAGCTATCTTTTATGCACGCCAGCAGGGTTTACTGCCACCTTAAGTTTATAGCGGCGCGACAGCAGGAACTTCTACGATAAAGACGCTGCCGCTTCCTAGTTTTGACTTCATCGAAAAGTTAAAACCCAAGGGCTCGCACAAACGCGAGACGATGGACAAACCCAATCCGAAACCGTCACTTGTGCCTAAATGAGACTGCGATTTGTAAAACTCGCCAAAAACTGCGGCTTGTTCATCAACCGCTATGCCCACCCCGGTATCCCAAACCTCAAATCGAACCCCTTTCGCAGTCTGGCGGCAAGCGAGCAAAACCCCGCCTTGGTTGGTAAACTTTATCGCATTCATCAATAGGTTGCCCAAGATCCGTTTCAGCAATTGGTGGTCGGTGTTAATTTTCACATGGCAGCTGCGCATGCGCAATTTCAGCTGTTTGTTGTGCGCTGCCGGCTTGTACTGAAGCTCCAATTCCCGCATTAATGTCTCAACATCAATGGTGCTGTTGACGATCTTGAGTTGACCCGCATCGAGGCGAGACAAGTCAAACAAGCTGTCAAACATCTCAATCACAGATTTTGTAGCAAGTTCAATTTTTTCAGTAAGCACACTCGCCATCCCAGGCTCCGTCCTCAGCATGCTGGCATAAACGTCCAATGCTAAAACTGGCTGCCGGATATCGTGCGCTGCGCTAGCGAGGAAGCGGTTTTTGGTTTCAATGGCTTGGTTGGCGCGACGAGTCTGCTCAGTTAATGAAAGGATTAAATCGTCATTACCTTTACGGAGTTTTAAACCTTGAAGATGCGATTTATTTAATCTAATGCTAATCAGAAACAGCAGCTTCCAAAAAACAATTTGCAAAGGAAAGATCATATAAACCATAGACTCTTCTGCTGCAATAGTATTTGTGAAATAAACCCAAATCATGCCTATAAGCAAGGTAAACATCAGCGTGTTGATGAATAGCTTCATGGTTTTATAATGCGCGGCATAGCCAGTAGCACTAAATACGCCAATACTTGCCAGAACTACAAAGCATACTAATTGGTTGAAAAGCGGTGTCTTTCCGAAAAAAAGAAAGACCAATGTGCCCCATAAAAAAGCTGTAGTTGGCCAAGTCCAATAATATTCTCGTTTAAATTGAATTTGAGCTGATGTATTGGCTTCGCTTAAACGCTTTGTGTAATCCGCAGTCAATTGCCATCTGTAAATAGTTAAAGTCACAGAAGCTATGGCCCAAACAATCAGGCCGAGCATATTTACATACCCGTAAAGAATTGCGAACACAATTGGGATTACAAATAGTGCAATTACCTGCGTTTGCTGCTGTGTAGGCATGAAGGCGCGGATGCTTTCTCCTTCTATCCACTTTGCGTCTTCTTTGGTATCAAACCTGAATTTTGGATCTTCAGGACGGTTAGATAAAATTGTTTTAGGCAAAGTCATATTGACAGTCTAGCAAGGATTAACGAGCGCTATAAAGTTTGATTTGCTATGAATACTTTAGTGAGCATAATTTTTTAGAACTAAGAAGTTTGAATGTGATTAAATTAAATAGTGTAAACAAGTGTTTGTGTACATATGAAAACGTGCTCCGAAGCTACGAGAAGTTGCAGCGATAGTCTTGCAAAACGTTGCAAATAATGTGAGTATGAATTTGAAAAATTTCATTCATTACACCTTCAACTCATATGTCGACTTTTAAACTAGTTAATATCCAAATAAATCCTTATATTTCAGATTCAAAAAATATTAATCAAACTAAACAATTATCAAATGCTATAACGGTGACGCTTCCGTTTATTTGTGCCATCGTACTGTTGGTATACAGCCCAATATCTTGGCAACCGAGCCCGCTATCTATATTGTTGGGAGCGTTATTTTTTATCTTGAGTTCTATCGGATTAGGCGTAGGCTTTCACCGCCATTTCACTCACCACGCGTTCAAAACATCTAATGCTGGAAAAATGGTGTTGGGCATCATGGGGACATGGACGATGCAAGGCTCAATCATCAGCTGGGTGGCTGACCACCGACGACATCACCGATTTGCAGATCAGCAGTATGACCCGCATTCACCCTGGGCTAACGACAAAGGATTAATCACTAACCGTGTCGCTGGCTGGTGGCATGCACATATGGGTTGGAAATTTACATGTGCTGTTTCTGATGAAAATCGGTACGTTCCCGATCTATTGAAAGACCCAGTTGCTGTGTTTTTGACACGTTATTACTGGCCAGTTGCCATTAGCGGCTACCTGCTTCCAGGCACACTGGGCTTGTTGTACGGTGGTTGGCAAGAATGTGCTACATGCTTGCTGTGGGCTGGCTGCTTTAGATCTGTTGCGCTACAACAATTTGAAGGTATTGCAAATTCGTTGACACATTTGTTTGGTTCTAAGGCCGAAGGTAGCAAAGATGAAAGCCGCGATAATTTGCTAATAACTTTTATTTTGCTTGGCGAGGGCCTACATAGCTACCACCATCAAAATGCGACGGTAGCGGTGAATCATCCATCCAAATTCGATGTATTCGGACATATGATTTTGTTCTGCGAGCGATTCGGGCTGGTGTGGGATCTGAGAAAAGCCAAACCTGTGCCCATAGTGACCACGGCGCAGCCTCTGCAAACCGCTTTGCAGGGCGCTGCTACAATTTGAGCTACTAACTAGGAGAAGTGGCAGAGTGGCCGAATGTACCTGACTCGAAATCAGGCGTACCGCAAGGTACCGTGGGTTCGAATCCCACCTTCTCCTCCAAACAACCGCCAATCTACACCTGATGCTGCACTGGATTGATACACATTGTCATCTTGACGCAGATGAATTTCAGTCTGTAGCTAGCGTTATACGATCTTTTGCTGCTATTAATAATGTAGCGCATTGCGTATATCCAGCCATTCATCCGGCAAACTTTGAAGCTGTTCGAAATTTGGCATATGCGCATGACGACAGCTACGCTTTGGGTATCCACCCGCTGTATGTGAAAACTGCGACTGAGGAAGATTTGGTAATACTAGACGCTGAATTGAAGCTCAGAATAGGAGACCCCAGACTCGTTGCAGTTGGTGAAATTGGACTCGATTTCTTTATACCCGAGCTCGCAGTGAGCCCGCTGCGTGAGAAGCAAATCTATTTTTACCGCGAACAGCTGAAATTGGCCAAAAAGTATGATTTACCTGTGGTAGTGCATGTTCGCAAGTCGGCTGATATGCTTCTAAAAGGGCTGCGAGATGTGGGGGCAAAGCAGCATCTTTGGAGTGGCATCATTCATGCATTTAATGGCAGTGACAAACAGGCCGAAGCGTTTATCGAGCTTGGCTTTAAGTTAGGTTTTGGTGGCGCGATGACCTTTGACAGAGCGTTGCAGCTAAGGCATCTGGCGGCGACTTTGCCGTTGGAATCGATGGTTTTGGAAACTGATTCACCCGATATGCCACCCCATTGGCTGTATAAAACATCAGAACAACGTGCCGCTGGCGAGTCGCAAGGCCGCAACGAACCCGCGCAGCTGCCTCGTATTGCGCAGGCGTTGGCTGATTTGCGAGGCATAACTATGGAAGCGCTGTCGCAAGCGGTTTGGGCGAATTCAATAGCAGCATTGCCTAAGATCATGCACTTGCTGAAAGCGGATACATAGCCACTTTAAATATCGGTTAAAATAATTATAAAATGGCTATAGCCGTCGTATTTAATGCCTACATTGCTATTAAATATATAGCAAAAAAGCACATGAAAAAAATATCAAACTCTGCTGAACTACCCGAAGTCAATTTCAGTGACTATGGCGATATCCGCACTTTGCACCTGAGCACCGAGTGGATTCAGGGCAGCATGATCATTGACTCACCGTTTGAGATAGAGCTGGAATACGTGCAGCGCATGATGGCGTGGTTGCTGTTTGTCGATGCAGCCAGCGTCCCTAAGCGTCGCGCTATGCAGCTGGGGCTGGGTGCGGCAACGTGCACCAAGTTTTGCTTCAAAAAGCTGCGCATGCAAACGACAGCGGTAGAAATCAACCCGCAAGTCGTCACCGCATGCAGGTTGTGGTTCAAATTGCCGCCAGATGATACGAGGCTTGAAGTGGTTGTTGCAGATGCCGCAGCAGAAATTCAAAAACCACGGTGGCAGGGTCAGATTGACGCCTTGCAAGTAGATTTGTACGACCATGATGCAGCCGCACCTGTGCTGGACAGTGCCAATTTTTATGCGGATTGCAGACGATTGCTAACGGATGACGGCTCGATGACGGTGAACTTGTTTGGTCGCTCCTCCAGCTATCAAAGCAGCGTTGACAAAATTTCTGAAATATTTGGTGCTGACGCAGTTTGGGCTTTCAAACCCACCCGTGAAGGCAACACCATTGTTTTGGCGCAGCGCACAGCGACAAAACCGAAGCGAGACCAATTATTGGCGCGGTCAGAAGTCATTCAGACCAAGTGGGGTTTGCCAGCTACAAAATGGCTTCGTGTGTTTAAGGCTGTAAGTTAAGCAGTTTGAGGCTTACTGGTTGGATAAATCTAAGATGGCATTAGTTGTCGAAGGTCAAACAAGTGAATAGCAAAGTCAAAGAAACCTAGTAGTAACCCTAGGCAAATTGTCTAATGACATTAAACTTACTGGGCGATAATTAGAGTGTTTAAACTATAAAGAGGCGTAAATATGGCAATCAAGAGCCAAAAAGACTTTTTTTCAGGCGTGTTGTTCATGGCAGTGGGCATCGCCTTTGCTTGGGGAGCTACCAATTACACGGTTGGCACAGGCGCACGTATGGGACCAGGCTACTTTCCTCTGCTGTTAGGCATCTGCATGGCTGTTTTGGGCGGTGTCATCACCTTCAAAGCATTGGTCGTGGAAACGCCAGATGGTGACAAAATTGGCTCCATTGCATGGAAACCCTTGTTTTTCATCATTGCGGCAAACTTGATTTTTGGCATCTTGCTGGGTGGCTTGCCCAGTATCAAGCTGCCCGCGTTCGGTTTAATTGTGGGTATTTTTGCTCTCACGTTTGTGGCAAGCATGGCAGGCGATGAGTTCAAATTCAAAGAAGTTTTGATTTTGGCGATTATTTTGTGCGTTTTAAGTTATGCCGCATTTATTTTGTTGCTGAAATTGCAATTTCCAGTCTGGCCCGCGTTCTTGACTAACTAAATCCACATTGAATACATAACTATAAAGATATTGGATATAAAAAATGGATTTAATTAATAATTTAGCACTGGGTTTTAGCGTAGCGTTCACGCCCATTAATTTGGGCTACGCCTTTCTTGGTTGCTTGTTGGGCACCTTGATCGGTGTGTTGCCAGGTATTGGCCCATTGGCAACCATTGCCATGCTGTTGCCAGCTACTTATGCACTGCCACCAGTGTCAGCCCTCATTATGTTGGCAGGTATTTATTACGGCGCGCAATATGGCGGTTCAACCACAGCAGTTTTGGTGAATTTACCAGGAGAGGCATCGTCCGTTGTCACCATCATTGATGGCCATCAAATGGCGAGAAATGGTCGAGCGGGTCCCGCGCTGGCTGCCGCAGGATTGGGTTCGTTTTTCGCAGGCTGCGTTGGTACCTTGGTGTTGGCAGCTTTTGCGGTTCCATTGACGGAAGTCGCTTTCAAATTTGGCCCTGCTGAGTACTTCTCATTGATGATTTTGGGCTTGGTCGGCGCTGTTGTGTTGGCTTCTGGCTCGCTGCTCAAAGCTGTTGGCATGATTTTCCTAGGGCTTTTGATGGGCTTGGTGGGTACGGACGTTAATTCTGGTGTGGCACGCTACAGCTTTGATATTCCTGAGTTGACCGACGGCATTGGCTTCATCGTGATTGCGATGGGGGTGTTTGGTTATGGTGAAATCATTACTAATTTAGGTAAACATGAGAGTGAACGTGAAGTGTTCACGGCTGATGTCAAGGGCTTGATGCCAACCAAAGAAGACTTTAAACTGATGACGCCAGCCGTCTTGCGCGGTACAGCATTGGGCGCCGTTCTTGGTATCTTGCCTGGTGGTGGTGCGGTGATGGCAGCATTTGCAGCGTACACGATTGAAAAGAAAACAAAACTGCGCGCTGGTGAAGTACCGTTTGGAAAAGGCAACATTCGCGGTGTGGCTGCGCCAGAAGCGGCAAACAACGCGGCTTCGCAAACCTCGTTCATTCCTTTGCTGACTTTGGGTATACCACCCAACCCAGTGATGGCTTTGATGGTTGGCGCGATGACGATTCACAACATCCAACCTGGCCCACAGGTGATGACCAGCAACCCTGAGTTGTTTTGGGGCTTGATCGCATCCATGTGGATCGGTAATGCGATGTTGATTATCTTGAACTTGCCATTGATTGGTATTTGGATCAAGTTGCTCAGTGTGCCGTACCGTTGGTTGTTTCCTGCCATTGTGTTGTTCTGTGCGATTGGCGTTTACTCCACCAACAACAACACCTTTGACATTTGGATGGTCGCTATCTTCGGTGTGATTGGCTATCTGTTCATCAAACTAGGCATGGAGCCAGCGCCCTTATTGCTAGGCTTTATTCTGGGGCCTATGATGGAAGAAAATCTGCGGCGTGCTTTGCTGTTATCACGCGGTGACTGGAGTGTGTTTGTCACTCGTGGCTTGTCCGCCAGTTTGCTTGCTGTCGCAGCTTTGCTACTGATTGTGGTGCTGCTGCCGTCAGTCAGTAAAAAGCGCGACGAAGCATTTGTTGAAGAGTAAGTTTTCAAGAATTTCATTTCTGCTTAATACAAAATCAATGGCGCTTACGGGTGCCATTTTTTTCGTCTTGAAAAGTTGATAGTATTGTTACTATGAAAACCCATCTTCACATTGCTCAGCATACACAGCGCGTTGCTCTGCACAACGAAATTCACGCCCGCCCCCCTGAGGCGATGGAAGCACCACTGGCAATTTCGCATATCGTCATGCTGTGCAATGCAAATGAGCGGCAAGCCAGTCGTGAGCATGTGGCCGCATTGTTACGCGACCACCATTTGCCTCCACCAGATGCGACATTAAACCACCTGCGTGCAGAGCTGGGTGGTTTTAGGCTGCGCTGGGAGCTGCATACCGAATTTGTTACCTATACCTTTGTGCGCGCTATTGAAGACGTGGAAGGCAAGGACAGTGAGCGAATTCGTGCACAAAACGCGCAAACTGCGATTGATGCTGTGCCGCAAGACTGGCTAGCGCATTTGCCAGGTTCAGCATTAGTCAATTTACACTTTTGGTGCCTACCCGTCAATTCTTTCGATTCTCCGAATTCGTTTGATAACAATGCCTTAGTCAAGCAATTGCTCAGCGAGGAGACCTTGGTTGGCTCCAAAGTTGCCGATGGTTCATGCGAGGTTTACACTGATTTTGCCATTCAAGCTGATGGTTTTTCTCGTATGGTGATGCTGGCCAGCAAGCTTGCGCCGCGTCGCTTAGGGCGCTTGGTGCAGCGTCTGCTAGAAATAGAAACCTACCGCATGGCTGCGCTCTTAGGCTTGCCTGCAGCACGCGAAGCAGGCAGCTCCTTAGCGTATGCAGAGCGTGAGTTGGCTGAACTGGCCGAGGCTATTCGCAGCGCAGAACGCAACGACGAGCCAGCTTTGTTAGACCGCTTAACCAAATTGGCAGGGCAAGTTGAAAGTCAATACGCCGCTACGCATTCACGATTCTCTGCCAGCAGTGCGTACTTTGAGTTGGTTGATGAACGTATTGATGACATCAATGAGTCGCGGCTAGGTGATTTGCAAACAATACGCGAATTCATGGATAGGCGTTTGACGCCAGCGAGAAGCACCTGTGAGTGGGCGACTCGCAGGCAAGATGCGCTCTCGCAGCGCGTATCGCGTATTAGCAGCTTGTTGCGTACTCGCGTCGAAATCGAACAACAGCAAAGTAGCCAAGCCTTGTTGTCGACCATGAATTCACGCCAAGACTTGCAGATGAAGATGCAATCAACGGTTGAAGGTTTGTCGATTGCTGCCATCACGTACTACATTGTTGGCTTGGTGAGCTATCTAGCCAAGGGTGCCCAGAAGTTTGGTTGGCCATTCAGTGGCGAAATTTCGGCTGCTATTGCTATTCCTTTTGTAGCAATAAGTGTATGGTGGTCGTTGCGCCGTTTGCATCAACGTGTATTCAAATCATAGGATCATGTATGACTAAATTAAAAAGTATTTGGCTTGTAGTTGCTTTGCTACCAGCGTTTGCATGGGCACAAGCCTACCCTAACAAACCCGTTCGCATGATCGTTCCTTTCCCCGCAGGCGGTGCGACTGATTTATTTGCCCGCGTGTTGTCACAAAAACTAGGTGAAAAATTAGGCAATTCAGTGGTTGTTGAAAA